>JAAFIY010000038.1 GCA_013297985.1 Comamonadaceae bacterium
GCCTGCCGCAAGACGGCCGCATCAGCCTGCGCATGGGCACCCGCGCCATCGACGTGCGCGTGTCCACCCTGCCCGCCGCGCATGGCGAACGTGCCGTGCTGCGCCTGCTAGACAAATCTGACAACCGCATCAGCCTGACCAGCGTGGGCCTGATGGGCCCGCTGCTCAAACGCTTTGCAGGCCATGTGCAGCAGCCCCACGGCATCGTCCTGGTAACGGGCCCCACCGGCAGCGGCAAAACCACCACCCTGTATGCCGCGCTGCAGTCGCTTGACGCCGCGCGGCTGAACATCATGACGGTGGAAGACCCCATCGAATACGAGCTGGCAGGCATTGGCCAAACCCAAGTCAATTCGCGCATTGACTTAAGCTTTGCCAGCGCCCTGCGCGCCATCCTGCGGCAAGACCCCGACGTGATCATGATCGGCGAAATCCGCGACGCCGAAACCGCGCAAATCGCCATCCAGGCCAGCCTGACCGGCCACCTGGTGCTGGCCACCTTGCACACCAACGACGCCCCCAGCGCCGTCACCCGGCTGGTGGACATGGGCATTGAGCCGTATTTGCTCAGCTCATCCCTGCTGGCTGTGCTGGCCCAGCGCCTAGTGCGCCGCCTGTGCACCCAATGCCACGGTGCCAGATGCGCCGCCTGCGGCCACAGCGGCTATGCCGGTCGCACCGGCATTTTTGAGCTGCTGAGCGTCAGCGACGCCCAGCGCGCCCTCATCCACGGCAATGCATCAGAGGCCGCCATTCGCCAGCAGGCGGTGGTTGATGGCTTGGTGAGCTTGCGTGACGATGGCCAGCGGCTGGTGGATGCGCGCATCACCTCGGCAGAGGAGGTGTTGCGGGTGACTCGGGACTAAAGCCCTAGCCAAGCATTCAGGATTGCGGCAAATTCGCTGGGGCCTAGGAGCCCTCATGAGCGAACTTGCCAGCGCAACGCGCAGTGCACCTGACGATGCTACAAATCTCATAGCTGCTTCCGCCCAGTATTCGGGCGAAAGAGCCCAAAAACTTTCAGAACCTTCGGCCCCACTGCTAGCGGTGTCTGCAATCGGTGTGGCCGCCACCCTGGCAGGCTGCGGCGGCGCGGACGAGGCCCAGGCCCCGCTGTCAGCGCAAGAGATGGCCAGCGCCCCGCTGCGCCTGGATTTGCTGCCTACCGCGCCGTCTGCGCAAGGGCGCAGCGCCACAGGCCGCGCCACCGCCCCCACACCCACGCCGGATCAGTTCTTCGCATGGGCGGAAGCCACCTTCCCCGAGTTCTTCTACCCCCGCGCCCCGGCCACCCAATCTGGCGGGGGGCAGACGTTTCGCCTGTACATCGGTTCACAGATCACCCTTTCGATCTCGGCCGACAGCACGGTGTTCGGCAGAGGGCCCATCACCAACAACGTGGCGGTCAATCTAGGGCCACTCAGCCGCTTTGCGGAATCAGTAGCGGCGCACAACGCCATTGCGCGTGCGGGCAGCCCGCAAGAGGCTGCGCGGTTTTTGCAGCAGGCTCAGTTTTCCAGCACCGAGGCCGAAATTTCAGCGGTCAGCACCAAGGGCTTCAGCGCTTGGTTGGATGAGCAGCTGGCCATGCCCTTGGGGCAAACGGCGTGGGACTGGCAGGTGCAAAAAGGCTATGCCGTCGTTGATATCAACGAGTACTTTTTCGCCCAAGGCACCTATCGATTCTCAGTTTGGTACCAGTTGTTCAAGTCGCCCGACCAGTTGCGCAAGCGCTGGGCGCTGGCTTTGTCTGAGATTTTTGTGGTGTCGTGGCGCGGCATCTCAGACGTGCTGAACTGGGACAGCCTGGCCATGTGCGAGTACTGGGATTTGCTCAATCGCCACGCCTTTGGCAACTACCGCGCGCTGCTGGAAGAGCTAACGCTAAACCCCGCCATGGGCGCCTTCTTGAGCACCCGTGGCAACCTCAAAGAAGACCCCGCCACCGGCCGCTTGCCCGACGAAAACTATGCCCGTGAGGTGATGCAGTTATTCAGTATCGGGCTGCATGTGCTTAACCCCGATGGCACGCCCAAGCTGGGCGCGAATGGTCAACCCCTGGAAAGTTACACCGCCCAAGATGTGTCGCAACTGGCCCGTGTATTCACCGGCTACAACATCGACACATCGCGCCCGCTGGTAAGCCCCAAACCACCCAACACCCGCATCCCGCTGCAGGCCACGGCGCGTGACCCGATGGGGTTCAACCCAGCACAACATTCCCCGCTTGAAAAGCGCTTTCTGGGTGTCACGATTCCAGCGGGCACCCCAGGGCCACAGGCCTTGAAGATTGCGCTAGATACCCTGGCCAACCACCCCAATACCGGGCCGTTTCTGGCGCGCCAGTTCATCCAACGCATGGTCACCAGCGACCCGAGTCCAGCCTACGTGCAGCGCGTGGCGGCCGTTTTTGACAACAACGGGCAAGGCGTGCGCGGCGACTTAGCCGCCACCTTGCGGGCGGTGCTGCTGGATGTGGAAGCACGTAGCCCGCAGCCCCAGGGCAGCCGCTTTGGCCGCGTGCGCGAGCCCATGGTGCGCATCGCCCAATGGGCGCGCACCTTCAACGTGCAGTCGAAGGCTGGTACCTGGAAGACGAGCATTGGCGCGTGGAATCCGTCGTCCGACATCCACCAATACCCGCTCGACCCGCCGTCGGTCTTTAACTTCTTTCGCCCCGGCTACGTGCCGCCTGGCACCGAGCTGGCCGCAAGGGGCGCCACCGCGCCAGAGTTTCAAATCATCAATGAAGCCACGGTGGCCACTTGGCTTAACTTGATGCAGAGCTTTGCAGGCGACGGCTTCTGGGTGCAGGCCCCTGAACTCCCCAGCCTGCCCTCGCAGCCCACTCCCACCGACGGCCACGACATCGTGCCCGACTTCAGCCGCCAGTTGGTCATGTTGTCTGACCCTCCGACGCTGATTGATCACCTCAACCTGACGCTCTGCGCGGGGCAAATGAGCACAGCCACCCGGCAACTCATCATCGACACGGTGCGCAAGGACTACATCGCACCCGATGTCAACGACCCGAGCCGCCGCTACCCACTGGGCCGCGCCATCTTTTTGGTGATGGCCTGCGCCGACTACATCGTGCAACGCTAAGAGCAAAGGTAGCGCACCATGCACCTGATCGACCCTGAAAGCCACACCCGCCGCGCTTTTCTGCGTCGCAGCGCCCAGCTGGCGATTGCAGGCACCGCCGCGCCCCTGGCGGTGAACCTGGCCACCATCGGCGAAGTAGCCGCCCAAACCGCCACCGACTACAAGGCGCTGGTGTGCGTGTTCCTGAACGGCGGCAACGACCACATGAACACCGTGGTGCCGTATGACGACGCGCGCTACGCCACATATGCCCGGGTGCGCGGCCCGCTGGCCATTGCGCGCGCCCGCATGGCCGCCACCGAGCTGACGCCCACCACGCCCTTGGCCGATGGCGTACGTTTTGCCCTGGCGCCTGAGATGCCCGAGATGGCCAGCATCTTCAACGCCGGGCGCATGGCCGTGCAATTGAACGTGGGCCCGCTCATCGTGCCGCTGACCCGGGCCCAATACGAAGGCGCGGTGTTGCCGCAGCCGCCCAAGCTGTTCAGTCACAACGACCAGCAATCGGTGTGGCAAAGCAAGGGCGCTGAGGGCTCCACCCGTGGCTGGGGCGGCGGCATTGGCGACACGGTGCTGGGGGCCAATGGGCAGTCGATGTTCACCTGCATCTCGGTGGCGGGCAATGCGGTATTTTTGGCAGGGCAGAACGCTTTGCAATACCAGTGCAGCACCGCAGGCGCAGTGGCGGTGGAGGCCTTGCGCGGTAGCAGCTGGGGTTACTTCTTGTACGAGCCCGCGCAGCGCCCCTTGTTTGAACAACTGCTGCGCCAAAGCCACCCGCACCCCTTGGCCAATGAATACAACCGCGTGGTGTCGCGCAGTCTGGATGCCGAGCAGCGCGTCACGTCCGCCATCAACCCAGTGCAGTTGCGTACCGCTTTCCCAGGCGGCAATACGCTGGCGGATCAATTGAAGATGGTGGCCCGCCTCATCGGGGCGCGCAGCGCTTTGGGCGTGAAGCGCCAAGTGTTCATGGTGTCGCTGGGTGGCTTTGATGTGCACGACGGCATGGCCAGCCGCCAGCCTGTGCTGCTGCGCAAACTAAGCCAAGGCTTGGGCGCGTTTGATGCGGCGCTGACGGAGTTGGGCGTGCAAAACCAAGTCACCACCTTCACCGCATCGGACTTTGGCCGCACCTTTACCATCAACGGCGACGGCACCGACCACGGCTGGGGCGGCCACCACTTTGTGATGGGCGCGGCCGTGCGCGGCAAGTCGTTCTACGGCACGCCCCCGCCGCTTTCCACCACCCAAAGCAGCGCGCCAGATGATCAGTGGCATGTGGGCCAGGGGCGCTTGATTCCTTCGACGTCCGTGGACCAATACGCGGCCACCATGGCCCGCTGGTTCGGCCTGAGCACCGATCAGCAACATGCCGTCCTGCCCAATCTGCGCAACTTTGGCGCGGGGGCCAACGTGGCGGGGTATCCGATTGATTTGGGGTTTATGGCTTAGGGCGTCATGGCCCCACTTGGCCCACCAATCAGGGTGGGGTTCAGTCCTTTTGCGGCTGCGTTTACATCCCTTACTTGCCCATGAAACTACTCCGCAAGTTCGTTGTCGCCCTCTTTGTCGCCAACTCCGCCTTCAGTTCACACGCTGCGGCGCCCAACGCCTCGCCGCTGGGCAACGCGACGGGACTGTTTGTAGCGCGTGACGCTGCAGGCGCAGACGTGCCTTTGGCGCTCATTGACGGTGCGCTTTTTCGGTTGAGCGCTGACGGCCGCACCGCCGCCAACCTGGTCCTCGGCGTGAGCGACACCCGAATCAACACCTTCGCCCTCGATGCAGCTACGTTCAATAACGTGGTGTACGTGGGCACACCCCAGACAGGCGTATGGAAAACCACAGACGGTGGTACCACTTGGTCGCAGCGCAACACCGGACTAAGTTGCCAAAACGTCACCGCCTATGCGGTGGCAAGCTCCACACGCCACTTGTTGACGGCGCAGTGTGACAACGTGGACACCATTTGGGTGTCCCAAGACTCAGGCCAGTCCTGGACCGCTAGGGCCAGTTTTGCCCCGGGCATCCGGGTCTACAGATTAAGCGGGTCATTGTCCAGCGGCACTCGGTCGTTCGCTCGCACAAGTGGTGGGCTTTGGGTTTCCCAAGACGAAGGCGTCACTTGGATACAGGTTGCCCAAAACACCCAAGGTTTATTCGCTTTGCGCAGCATTCCGTTGGATGCTGATGTGCTCGACTTCACCAACGCCAGCAGCGCGCCCAACCCCCTGACAGAGATTGTTTTGGTACAGGGCCGTGGACCGTACTACGCGGCCGACTCATCCTCCAGCGACCCCGCCAAATTCAACTACAGGCTTGTGACCGCTGGGCTACCAAATCCGGCGGTCTTTGGTAGACGCCTCAGCGTCGTTGGCCAGCGCTTTTACTTACCTGTGCGAGGTGCGGGCTTGTTTCGGCTTAACGATCTGGCGACCGCATGGGAATTGGCGATTTCTGAACAAGCGGTGCCTGGTGTGGATCGGGTGTTCCAGTTCAACCAAGACCCACAAATCTGGTTCGCGCAAAGCCGCACCAGCGGCATTTGGCGCAGCACTGATGGCGGCACCACCTGGGCGCGCTGGGGCGTCACCAGCGTCGCTGTACTCCCCCCAGCCCCCAATTCTGCAGGCCAAACTTTCACCATCCCAGCGGGCACCGTGCCCGAAACGGCCGTTGAAGTCACCACCGTCGGTCCCATCACCCAACGCACGATCACGGCGCAACTGGATGTGGCACTGCTACCTGTTCCCCAGACAGAGGCTCGCTTTCAGGTTTATGTGATCGCGCTTTTGCCCGGAAGTGCACCAACCCTGTTCTTGAAGGGCCCAGACGCGCCTCCCAGCGACTGGGGGCCCATCACAACGCCGCTGCGCGCTTTCATACGAAACGTGGCCCTGGGATCGCAAGACCAGCGCTTGATCATTGAAATCATCAAAGACGCAGACCTAAGCGCCCTAGTCGGCGCAGAGTTCTACATTGGCTATGGCAAAGACGACGCCGACCTGATCAGTAACCGACGCTATCGGGGTGTCTACAAAATCGTCAGGTGACGCTTGGACCAAAGCGCTTAGTCCTACGCGCATCATTCAACGCCCGCTAGTTTTCGCCTCACCAAGCCGCCCAAACCTGCGCCAAGTTGGTGGCACCGGGCACCACCGCTTGCATGCCCCAACCCAGCGCCGCCAGGCCAATCGCCGTTAGTGCAAAGGGCCAAGCGGTGCGCCTCGCAGCGGTTTGCCACCACGACTGCAGCGGCTGGCCGCGCAGGCTGCGGTACAGGCCGTAGCTAAGTGCCGCGTCGGCCAGCAGCTCGGCCAGCAACACCGGGGCTAGATAGATCAAATAGAAGCTGGCCAGCAGCAGCAAAATCACCAAGGCGATGAGCGCCAGAGGAATGGCTAACTCATCAGCATCAGAAAAATCGGGCATGCTGAGGCCGAAGCCGCTGCTGGGGCCGTCGGCATCGATGTCGCCCAGGGCCGAATCGGCCGCTGCGCTGCTGGAGATGCCTTGCGCGCTAAGCCCGCCTGCTTGGGGCATGCCGCCCGCCATGCCGCTACCGCCACGCATGCCCAAGCCGGTGCTGGGCAGGCGCAGGCCGCCCACGCCGTCGGTGGCGTCCAGTACGTTGAGCACGCCATCGGCCACATCGCCACCATCGACCTTGTCCACGTCTAGCTGATGGCGCAGCCACAGCCATAACAGGGCCAAAAAGAAGCCCCAGGCCAGCAGCACCGCCAGGGGGTAGCGGATAGCCATATCGGTGATGCCGCCAAAGCGCAGCAGCAGCATGCTCATCAGCCAGCCAAAGCCGCCGGTGAGCACCACCAATAGCGTCATGGCCAGGCGCAGGTGGGTATCGCCCAACTGGCTTTGAAAGCGCAGCACCAATTGGCGGCGGCTGACCCCGCGCGAGTTGGTGGTGCGCTGCAAGCTGGCTTGGGTGCGGGTTGGATTTCGTTGGGCACCGGGCATAGTTGCGGCATGCTACGGCACTTCAACGTTTTTATGCCCCATGCCCGCCTTCAACTTTGAAGCTCTGGACGCCGATGGCCACGCCCGCCACGGCACGCTGCAAGCCGACACCGCCCGTGCCGCGCGCGGGCAATTGCGCCAGCAAGGCCTGGTGCCGCTGGCCGTCATGCCGCTGGATGCTGATGTGTCGGCGCAAAGCGCGGTGGACGGTGAACGCGCCCAGGGCGGCGCCCGCAGTTGGGCGCAAGACTGGTTGACCAGCCGCGTGTTCAACGCCGCCCGGCTGGCGGTGTGGACGCGCCAATTGGCCAGCTTGGTGCAAGCAGGCCTGACGCTAGAGCGCAGCCTGGCCGCGCTGATTGAAGACGCCGAAAACCAGCGCGAACGCAATCTGATGCACAGCCTGCGCGCCGAGGTCAGCGCAGGCAGCAGCTTTGCCCAAGCCCTGGCGCAGCACCCGCGGGAGTTCAATGCCGTCATGTGCAGCGTGGTGGCCGCAGGCGAGCAAAGCGGTGCCTTGGGCGGCGTGCTGCTGCGCCTGGCCGATGAGCTGGACGAGCGTGAAGCCCTCGCATCCAAACTGCTGGGCGCAGCGCTTTACCCGGCCATCGTGAGCGTTGTGGCCATCGTCATCGTGGGCTTTTTACTCACCTGGGTGGTGCCCCAAGTGGCGGGCGTGTTTGCGGGCGGCAAGCGCGCGCTGCCCACGCTGACGGTGGTGATGCTCAACATCAGCGCGTGGCTGAAGGCGGCGTGGCCGTATTTGCTAGTTGCTATATTTTTAATAGCTGTATCCGCCCGATTCTTGGGCGCAAACGCCGCTTTTGTCTTAAGGCGTGACACCGCTTGGCTGCGCGCACCGCTGCTGGGCCGCTTGGTGCGCACCTACCACGCGGCGCGCTTTGCCCGCACGTTGGCGCTGCTGGCGGCATCCGGTGTGCCCATTTTGAAATCGCTGCAAACGGCGGCCGACACCGTGGGCAACGCAGCGCTGAAAAGCGACGCCCAAGACGCCCTGCTGATGGTGCGCGAAGGCGCGCCGCTGGGTGCGGCCCTGGCGCGTGGCAAACGCTTCCCCGCCCTGCTGCCGCTGTTTGCCCGCTTGGGTGAACAGACCGGCGACTTGCCGGAGATGCTAGAGCGTTGCGCCAACCAGCTCAGCACCGATGTGCAACGCCGCGCCCTGCGCCTGGCCACCTTGGCCGAGCCCTTATTGATTGTGCTGATGGGTGCCTTGGTGATGCTGATCGTGCTGGCAGTGATGTTGCCCATCATTGAGTTGAATCAGGTGGTGCGCTGAAGTGGCCACCACCTTAGACGGCCAACTGGTGGTGGCCATTTCCAGCCGCGCGCTGTTTGACTTTGAAGAAGAAAACCGCGTCTTCACCGAACGCGATGACCGCGCCTACATGGCCTTACAGCAGCAGCGCCTGGACAGCCCCGCGCCAGTGGGCGTGGCCTTTTCGCTGGTGAAGAAGCTGCTGCGCTTTAACACCCCCGAACAGCACCGGGTGGAGGTGGTCATCGTCAGCCGCAATGACCCGGTGTCGGGCTTGCGGGTGATGCACAGCTGCCAGCACCACGGCCTGCCCATTTTGCGTAGCGTATTCACCCGCGGCGAGCCCGCTTGGCCCTACTTAAAGCCGCTCAACGCCAATCTGTTTTTGTCGGCCAACGCTGAGGACGTGCGCGCCGCCCTGGCCGCCCATGTGCCCGCCGCGCAGGTGTACCCGCACGCGGCGCATGCCAGCGCTGCCCACCCCGACGAAGTGCGCATGGCCTTTGACGGCGACGCGGTGCTGTTCAGCGACGAAGCCGAACAAGTCTTTCAAGCCCAGGGCTTAAGCGCCTTTCAAGCGCATGAAAAAAGCCGCGCCACCACGCCGCTGCCGCCTGGGCCGTTTCAGCCGCTGCTCAAAGCCCTGCACCGCCTGCAAACCGAAGGCAGCGCCAGCACCATGCGGCTGCGCACCGCCTTGGTCACCGCCCGCAGCGCCCCCGCGCACGAGCGCGCGGTGCGCACCCTGATGCACTGGGGCCTGCAGGTCGATGAAGCCCTGTTTTTAGGCGGCCTGGAAAAAGGCCCCTTTCTGCGGCAGTTGGAGCCCGACTTTTTCTTTGACGACCAAACCGGCCATGTGCAATCCGCCGCGCAGCATGTGCCTGCGGGGCATGTGGCGGCGGGGGTGGCGAACGCGCCTTAGCGCGGCGCGGCACCAATGGCCGAATCAGTCCCAAGCTCCCTAAAAACAAGCGCAAGTAGCTCTTATTTTGATAGCTGCTCGCTGGCGGTGGCCGATGCGGCATCTCGAGTCACCAACACCTGATCCACCTTGGCGTTGTCCACGTCGAGCACCTCAAAACGGGCGCCAGCAAACACCACCGCGTCGGTGCGGCGGGGGATGCGGCGCAGCATCACCATGAGGAAGCCCGCCAGGGTGTCGTATTGGCCACGCTGGGGCAGCTCGGCCGGGTCTGCGTCGATGGCGCGCAGCACGTCGCCTATGGGGGTTAAGCCGTCCATTAGCCAACTGCCGTCGCCGCGTTGAACGATTTGCGCTTCGTCGTCGTGCGGGGCCACCAGGGTGCCCATCACTGTGCTCATCACGTCGTTGAGGGTGATCACGCCCACCACCAGGCTGTATTCATTCACGATGACGGCAAAGTCTTCGTGCGCTTCTCGAAACTGCTTGAGCATTTCGGACAGCGTGAGGCGATCGGGCACCATCAGCACGCGCTGAATCAGGCCTGCGGCCGCGTCGCCTTTGAGGGTGATGGCCTCACCGCGCAGCACCCGGGCAAATAGATCGGTGGCGTCCACATAGCCCAGCACATGGTCGATAGTTTCGCGGCACACCAAATAGGTGCTGTGGGGTTGCTCGGCAATGCGGGCGCGGATGATGTCTTCGCCGTCACCTTCCAGCAAATGCACGATGCGGTTGCGCGTGGTCATGGCGCTTTCCACGGTGCGGGTGTCGAGCTCAAAGACGTTTTCAATCACCCGCTGTTCGGGCGCATTGAGAGCGCCGGCCTGGGTGCCCGCTTCGGTCAGCGCCAAGATGTCGCCGCTGGTGACGCGGTCGTCGCGCTGATCGGGCAGGCCAAACAGGCGCACCAGCGCATTGGCCAGACCGTTGAACACCCGCACCACCGGGTGCAGCAGCCACATCAGCACCCGCATGGGGGCCAACAAGCGCAGGGCCAGCGCCTCAGGCTCGGCCAGCGCCACGCGCTTGGGAATCAGATCAGCCAACAAAATGAACAGCGAGGTCACCAACAAAACGCTGGCCACCAGCGCCACCGCGCTCGCGGCGGACACGCTCAACAAGGGCGCCAGCCAGCGCTCAAAGGTCGGTGAAAAAGCGCCGTCGCCTACCACGCCACCCAGAATGGCCACCATGTTCTGGCCAATCTGCACCACGGTGAAATAGCTGCCTGGCGCGGCCTGCACGGCCAGCACGCTTTGCGCGCGGGCGTCGCCCTCATCAGCCAACTGGCGCAGCTTGACGCTGCGCGCCGAGGCCATGGCCAACTCGGCCATCGCCAAAAAGGCGCTGCACCCAATCAGCAACACGATCACCCACAGACTGGCAGTCACACTCATGGCTGGCAGTGTAGGCAGGCCGCCCACGCCCTGGTGGGCCGCGGGCACATGGCAGTGCACCGTACAAAGCCATTTATGCTTGCTGCGCCCCGCAAATGGCCGCAAACAGCTACTTTATTTGTAGCAAACCGGTTTCCACGCCCGCATGAAATTCGCTCCCGCCAAAAATTCGCTGTTCGGCATCCTCTTGCGCAAGCACTGGGGCGCGGCCGCTTGCCTGGGCGTGGCCATCAGCGCCGGTGCTGCAGCCTTGATGCCCAGCAACCTCAAGCTGGTGGGCGCCCTGATGGGCTTGCCGCTGTTTGTGATCAGCGCCATGGCCGCGCGCATCCAGTGGCGCTTGCCCAGCCCCGAGCAGATTGAGCGCACATCCGCCGCATTGCACACCGTGCCCTGGACGCAAGCGCAAGACTGGTTGATCAAGGCCTTTGAGCGCGACGGCTACACCGTTATGGCCACCCGCCCACTGCCCGCCGTGCTGCGCCCGCATGAGGCATCGGTTGATTTTTGCCTGCAGCGCCAGGGCCGCACCATGCTGGTGAGTGCGCGCAAGTTCAAAAGCGCCCGCACCGGCGTGGACGCCATCACCGCACTGCAAGCCGCCCGCGACGCCGCCGCCAATGCCCCCGACGGCGCGGGTTTTGACGGCCCGGTGGACGCGCTCATCGTGTGCCTGGGTGAATTCAGCGACCCCGCCGCCAAGCTGGCCACCGCCCAGCGCATTGCGGTGTGGCGTGGCCCGGAGCTGGCTTTGGCGCTGCGTGGATTTGTGTAAGGAAACTGTGACATGGTGCAGCGCAGCAAAACAACTTCGGTGCCGACCGCAGCCCCCACGGCCGACCGGCCCCAACCCGACATGCCCACGATTCGTGACGCCACACCTGCTGACCTCAACGGCATCTTGGCCATCTACAACCACGCGGTGGCGCACACCACCGCCATCTGGAACGAAACCCTGGTGGATTTGCCCAACCGCGCTAAGTGGCTGGCCGACCGTCAGGCGCTGGGCTACCCGGTGTTGGTGGCCATTGGCCCGGGCACCGCGCTGGTGCCTGCAGGTGTGGTGGGCTACGCCAGCTTTGGCGACTGGCGGGCCTTTGATGGCTACCGCTACACCGTGGAACATTCGGTGTACGTGAGCGCCGATGCCCGTGGCCAGGGCGTGGGCGGCAAGCTCATGGCAGCGCTGGTCGAACGCGCCCGCAGCCTGGGCAAGCATGTGATGGTGGGCGCAGTAGAGGCAGGCAACGCCCCGTCGCTGGCGCTGCATCGTCGCCTGGGCTTTGTACAAACCGGCCTGATGCCGCAAGTAGGCACCAAGTTTGGCCGCTGGCTGGATCTGGCTTTTGTGCAGTTGCAGCTCAATGAAGCGTTACCGCTGCGGTAAATTTTGCGGCATTGGTTTGCTATTGAAAAGATAGCTGGATACGGCGTTTTTTAGGGCGGTGGCGGCTGTTTTGTTGCTGCGGGTTGTGCGGTGCTTGATTTGGGCGCTCTGCCCAGAAGCGCAACAGCCGAGCGGGCAGCCCGATAGCTCCATGTCCCCCGAAGAGTCCACTGGACTCTTCTCCTCCTCCACTTACGCTATCGGGCCGCCCACTTGACTGCTGCGCTTCGTCACGGCCGTTGAACCGGGGGTGCTACATCAGGGTAGCTCGTGGTGTGCGGGAATTCGTCACCCCAGCTACCGCCGCACATCACGGGCAGCGAGTCCGTCACCCAAACAAGCGCCGCAACCAGCCCCCTTCACAATCGCGGAATGTCCCAAGCCCCCCTCACCCCACCCTTCACCGCCCCCCAAGCATTCAGTGATGCATCAGCCGCGCTGGCCCATATTCAGCAGCTGTATGCCTTGCACACCCAGCACCTGCGTGACGCCATGCAGCGCTATGTGGCTGGGGACGACTTTGGTGGCCAGCGGGTGCGCGGCTGCTACCCGTTTGTGCGCTTGTCGGTGGGCACCGTGGCGCGGGCGGCCACGGCCAACAAGCGGCTGAGCTACGGCTTTGTGGCCGGGCCCGGGCGATATGAAACCACCCTGACCCGGCCCGACCTGTTTGCCGACTACTACCGCGAACAAATCGAGCTGTTGCTGGGCAACCACCAAGTGCCGGTGGAAGTGGGCGTGAGCCACGAGCCCATACCCGTGCACTTTGCATTTGCTGAGAACGACCACCTGGAAGGCGACTTAAGCAACACCCGCCGGGCCCTGGTGCGCGACGTGTTTGACCTGCCTGACCTGGCCGCCATGGACGACGGCATTGCCAACGGCACCCACCAAGTGCCCACCGGCCAAGCGCAACCGCTGAGCTTGTTTACCGCCCCGCGGGTGGACTATTCGCTGCATCGCCTGCGCCACTACAGCGGCACGCCACCGCAGCATTTTCAAAACTTTGTGCTGCTCACCAATTACCAGTTTTATGTGGATGAGTTTGTGCGCTGGGGCCGTGAACAAGTGGCCAGCGGCACCGACGGCTACGACAGCTTTGTCGAGCCCGGCCCGGTGGTCACCACCCGTGGTGCAGGCAGCGGCGGCAACCCGCCACCGCGCTTGCCGCAAATGCCGGCTTACCACCTGACTCGGCCTGATCGCAGCGGCATCACTTTGATCAACATCGGCGTGGGCCCGGCCAACGCCAAGACCATGACCGACCACGTGGCCGTGCTGCGCCCGCATGTGTGGCTGATGCTAGGCCACTGCGCAGGCCTACGCACCACCCAGCGCTTGGGCGACTATGTGCTGGCACACGCCTATGTGCGGCAAGACCATGTGCTGGATGAAGAAGTGCCCTTGTGGGTGCCGATTCCCGCCCTGGCGGAGGTGCAACTAGCGCTAGAAGGCGCGGTGGCCGACGTGACGAGTTGCCACGGCGCGGCACTGAAGCGCTTTATGCGCACCGGCACCGTGGCCAGCACCGACAACCGCAATTGGGAGCTGCTACCCCACGGCACTGCGCAACAGCGCTTAAGCCAAAGCCGCGCGGTGGCGCTGGACATGGAAAGCGCCACCGTGGCGGCCAACGGCTTTCGCTTTCGGGTGCCGTACGGCACCTTGCTGTGCGTGAGCGACAAGCCGCTTCATGGTGAATTAAAGCTGCCGGGCATGGCCAACCAGTTTTATCGCGATCGGGTGGATCAGCATTTGATGATCGGCATCCGGGCGCTGGAGCGTTTGCGCGCCGCCGATGTGGACGCGCTGCACAGCCGCAAGCTGCGCAGCTTTGCTGAAGTGGCATTTCAGTAAGTCGCGCGTGCGCGCTGCGCCGCCGCGATAGGCCCGCTACGATGCAGCCATGTCGGACCTGATGTCGCTGTCTCCCCGCACATTGGTGGCCCTGTCGGCCATCCATGTGCTGTGCTTGGCGCTGGTGCTGCCGATGGTGATGGGCCGCGGCATCAGCGAATCAGCCCGAGCAGCGCAAAAAAGCTTTATTGCTCAGGCATTTAGCTGGTTGGCGGTGTTTGTGTCAGGGCTGCTTGGCCAGGTTTGGTTTGACTGGGTGATGAGCACCCTGTGCATGGCGCTGGCGGGCGTCTCGGCGCTGTACCTGTACCGCGCAGTCAGCGGGTGGTTGGGGCCACGGCCGCTGCGCCGCCCTTTGCTGGTGCTGGCGGTGGCACTACCGTTGGGCTATGCGCTTCTGTTTGGCAACTATGTGGCCCGCGTGGCCTGGGCCAATGGCTGCTTGCTGCTGATTTTTGGCGTGCTGGCTTGGGCCTGTTTGCATCCGCAAAAGCCTGCCGGGCGCCGCTGGCGCTACTTGCTCAGCGCCGTCACCATCATGGTGGCACTGGCATTTGGTTCGCGCATGGTGCTAGTGCTGGTGGACAGCCAATCGTTCGACAGTTTTTGGTCACTGCACCCCGTTAACGTGATGGCGCTGGTGGTAGTCAGCATCAACACCATTTTGCAAGCCATGGCGGTGATGGTGGCCTGGCAGCGCGAGTCGGCCGCGCGGCTGCGGGCCTTGGCCGTGACCGACGGGCTTACCAATTTGCTCAACCGCCGCGGCATGGAGGCACGCGCCCACACCCTGCTGGCTTTTGCCCGGCGGCACCGCAGCCCGTTGGTGGCCATGATCATCGACATCGACTACTTCAAAAAGGTCAACGACACCCACGGCCATGAGGTGGGCGACCGGGCCCTGAAGCTGCTTGCGCGCTCGATGCAAGAGCGCGGCCGTGAGGTGGATGTGGTGGCGCGCTTAGGCGGTGAAGAGTTCTGCTTACTGCTGCCCGGCGCCGACATCACCGCCGCGCAGCGCTTATATGAGCGGCTGCGCGCCGTGGTGGCCGAGGCCTCGGTGGCGCAGTTGGGCTTTGAGTTGAACTTCTCAGCCGGCGTGGCGCAATACAGCCGTTTGGACGCTGATCTGGACGGCCTGCTGCGCCGCGCCGATGCGGCCCTGTACGAAGCCAAAAACGCCGGGCGCGGCCGCATGGTGGCGTCTGAACAGCCCAGCGGTTTGGCGCCGTTGGAAAGCTGACCTGCCCCCGGCCCACACCGGTTGGGTGCGGCCAGTCAGTCGCGATTTGCTATACAAATAATAGCTGCTAGCGCTTATTTTTAGGCAGCACCAGCCGTTTTAGCCATAGACTGCCCCATGCGAATGGCGCCGCCGGGCTGCCAGTCGGCGTCAAACTGCAGCTGAGCGCTGGCAGGCCACAGCATGACCACGGTAGAGCCCAATAAAAAGCGGCCCATCTCGTCGCCCTGGCGCAGCCGCACCGGGGCATCGGCGTAGTCCCAACGCTGAATGTGGCCGGGGCGCGGCGGGTTCACCACGCCATGCCACACGGTGGCCATGCTGCCCACAATGGTGGCGCCAACCAGCACCAGCACAAAAGGGCCGTGGGGGGTGTCAAAGTGGCACACCACCCGCTCGTTGCGGGCAAACAGGCGCGGCACCACCCGGGCGGTGGTGGGGTTGACCGAAAACAAGTCACCAGGCACACACACCATGCGCGTCAGCGTGCCGTCACAGGGCATGTGGATGCGGTGGTAGTCCTTGGGGCTTAAGTAAAGGGTGGCGAAGTGGCCGCCGTCATAGCGTTGCGCTTCCTCGATATCGCCCGCCAACAGTTCGCTGGTGCTGTAGTAGCGGCCCTTGGCTTGCACCAGCATGTCGCCGTCGGGGCCGTGGCCTTCGGCGTCGTCCCAGGTGAGCTGCCCCAATTGGCTGATGGCACCGTCCACTGGGCTGACCCAAGTGGCGCGCGCCACCGGGCGGGCGCTGGGCTTAAGGGCGCGGGTGAAGAAGTCGTTGAAGGTGGCATAAGCCTCGGGGCGCGGGTCGTCGGCTTCGGCCATGTTCACGCCATAGCGGCCAATGAACCAGCGGATGACGGCGGTCGTCATGCCACCGCCTTGGCGGCGAGCCAAGCTGCCCATGAAGGCAGTGAGCGCCTGCTTGGGTACCAAGTATTGCGGCAGCACGCTCAAACGGTCTGACAGCGGCACGGATGGGGCGGCGGGTAGCGACATAGGCTGGGGCGCAATGAATCGTTGAACACTGTGTGGCGTGCATCCGGGGCAATCACCACACAAAAGTCGCAGTATCGTCGGCAGCATGCAAGAGATATCTGCGCCACCCTTGTTTGAAGCCCGCCACCTGGTCAAGCGCTACGGCAGCCAGACGGTGGTGGACGACCTGAGCTTTGCTGTCTACCCCGGCGAATGCCTGGGTGTGATTGGCCCCAACGGCGCGGGCAAAACCACCACCCTGAAGATGTGCCTGGGGTTGGTGGGCGCAGATGCGGGTGAGGTCAGCGCTTTTGGCCTGCGCATGCCCCAAGACGCCCGTGCCATCAAGGCGCGGCTAGGCGTGGTCACCCAGTTTGATTCGCTCGACCCTGATTTTTCATGCACCGAAAACCTGCTGGTGTTTGCGCGCTACTTTGGCCTAAGCAAGTCTGTGGCCCTAGAACGTGCGCCGCGCTTGCTGGAGTTTGCGGCGCTGTCAGCCAAGGCGGACGCCAAGCCGGCGCAACTGTCGGGTGGCATGAAGCGCCGCTTGAGCTTGGCGCGCGCCTTGGTAAATGACCCCGATTTGCTGCTGCTGGACGAACCCACCACCGGGCTTGACCCCCAAGCCCGCCACCTGATGTGGGAAAGGCTGCAGCAACTGGTGGCCCAGCAGGGCAAGGCCATTGTGCTGACCACCCACTTCATGGACGAGGCCGAGCGGCTGTGCCACCGCCTGATCGTGGTCGACCATGGCCGCAAGATTGCCGAGGGCGCCCCGCGCGATCTGATTGCCCAGCACCTGGAACCCGAAGTGGTCGAGCTCTATGGCGCTGGCGCTACCGCCTTGGCCGAGCCCGGGCCCAACAGCGCCGATTTGCACGCCTTGGCAAAGCGGGTAGAGCGCAGCGGAGAGACGGTGTTTTTCTACACCCACGACGCCCGCGCTCTGCTGGCGGCGCTGGCCAGCAGACAAGGTTTGCGCAGCCTGCATCGCCCGGCCAATTTGGAAGATTTGTTTTTAAAACTAACGGGGCGGCAGATCCGCGAAGGGGGCTGAAGCATGTCGGCATCTGAATTGGCAGCGAGCGCTGCGGCCCCAAGCACAGCGCCTGCGCCGTCTATTTGGCGCAGGCCGGAGTTATCTAGCCGCTGGACAGCCGTGTTCATGCGCAATCTGCTGGTGTGGCGCAAGCTGGCGGTGCCCAGCCTCTTGGGCAACATCGCCGAGCCGCTGATGTGGCTGGTGGCCTTTGGCTACGGCATGGGTGCGCTGGTGGGGCAGGTTCAAGTGATATCGCCAGGCGGAGGCCAGCAAGCGGTGCCTTACATCTTGTTTTTGGCCAGCGGCAGCATTTGCATGAGCGCCATGAACGCCGCCAGCTTTGAGGCGCTGTATTCGGCCTTTAGCCGCATGCATGTGCAAAAAACCTGGGACGGCATCTTGAACGCGCCCGTCACGCTCGACGACGTGGTGCTGGCCGAAATGTTGTGGGCGGCTTTCAAGTCGCTGTTTACCGTGACGGCCATCTTGGGGGTGATGCTGGCGCTGAACATCAGCCACAGCCCCAAGCTGCTGGTGGCTTGGGTGATTCTGGCGGGCGTGGGCGTGATGTTTGCCAGCATTGCGCTGGTGTTCAACGCCCTGGCCAAGGGCTATGACTTCTTTACCTATTACTTCACCCTGGTGCTCACGCCCATGATGTTCTTGTCGGGCGTGTTTTTTCCCATGGAGCAATTGCCACCCCTGGTGCAAGCCGTGAGCCACTGGCTACCGTTGTCCAATGCTGTGGCGCTGGTGCGCCCGCTGTTCATGGATCAATGGCCTAGCGAATGGCTGCGGCCCACGCTGGTGTTGGTCGTCACCACCAGCGTGGCGTTTTGGGTGGCACTGGCTCTGACGCGCCGACGCTTCGCGGGCTGACATGAATTTCGCTCTGGTACCGGGTTAACCCTGTGTAGCCACCTGAATTGCTGGCGCATGCCAACGCGCGCTGGGGCGACTACCTAGCATCTGCCCCCGCGCCGACATGGCGCAGGGGGTTCCATGGATTCAGTTTCGCAAGCCGCGCTGGGTGCGGCAGTGGGTTATGCCGTGCTGGGTCGCCGCATCGGTCACAAAGCGACCTTGCTGGGCGCTCTGGGCGGCACCTTGCCGGATTTAGATGTGTTCTTGGCCCCCAGCTCCGATGTGGCGTTTTGGCAGGTGCATCGCGGCATCACCCATTCGTTGTTTTTCGGCCCGGTGGTGGGCGCGGCGCTGGCAGCCTTAAGCGCAGGCGGCGAACGGCTGTGGGAGATGGGTCGTTCGCGCTCAGCGGCTCACGCTGAGCAATTGGTGCATTCAGTGGCCCTGGTGGCGTGGTGGCGCTGGTGGTTGTTTTGGACACTGGTACTGGTCACGCACCCGATGCTTGACGCCATGACGACGTATGGCACCCAGCTGCTGGCCCCGCTGAACACCCAGCCCTTTGCCGTTTCGGCCATTTCCATCATTGATCCGGTCTACACCCTGACGCTTTTGGTGGGCTTGCTGCTGGCCTGGCTGTGGCGCGATCAGCGCACGCAAGCGCATCGGGCCGCCTTGTGGGCGCTGGCGCTGTCAACTGCCTACATCGGGATCAGCGGCTCGCAAAACATGGTGGCGCGTGACTTGGCGCGGGCGGATGCGACCCAGTTCAGCTTCATGGCCCAACCCGGCGCGCAAATGCAGGCCTACACCACGATATTCACGCCTTGGCTGCGCCGGGTGGTGGCGTGGACCGATACCGAGGTGCGTGTGGGCTTCGTCTCTACCCTGAACCCACAGCGCATTCGTTGGACCGCCTACGTCATGCAGCCTGAAGCGATCTCGGCCGCACAACTGGCCCGCGCCACCCCCGAGGGGCAGGTGTTTTATGGCTTTGCCAAAGGGCCGACCTTGGCGCGCTTGGTCAAGGGCCAAACGGGCCAGCCAGAACTGCGGGTGTCGGACGCTCGGTTTGGCTTTCCGGGCGACACCCTGTTTGGCTTTTGGGGGCTGGCCATGCCGATGAACGGCGCATCTGGCTTGGTGGTCGGGTCGGGCTATCGCTTTACCCTGCCACGCAGTGCCAACCGCGACAGCCTCAACGCGCTGTGGCGGGCCAAGCTGGGCTTAGAGCAGAGCGCGTTCTGAATACGCCCAGTCGCAGGCGTTCTTTTGTTCACAAACGCCACGTAAGGAACGTGCTTTTTATCGATTGATTGGTTTATTTGGACAGTCTGATTGAAAACAAGGGTCTACCCTCATCCAGTGGGTGCCGCATGTGGGGAACACAGGGCAGTTGATTGCCCTGGTGACTGACCACCCAACCGCCGCGATCTGACCCGCGCTCCCAGCGCAGAGCCACATCGCCAAGTTGGGCCAAGGCCACGAGAGATGCAGCGGGTCTACCGCTGATCACGCAACCCTTGTTTCAAACTTTGTAAGGACTGTCATCATGAAAGCCACTCAACTCATCGCCGTTTCCGCCCTCGCCGCCCTGACCAGCTTTGGCGCCTTTGCAGGCGAAGCCACTGCACCCGAAGTCGAATCGGCACAAGCCTTTACCAGCACGCTCACCCGAGCCGAAGTGCGCGCCCAAGCGGTGCAAGCTGCCGTCAACAAGAACATGGAACCCGCCGGTTCGCGCGTGACGGTGTTTGGCAACAGCACCCAAACCCGCGAAGTGGTCCGCGCCCAAGCCGAACAAGCCCTGCGCACCGGTCAGATCTTGGCGGGTGAGCGCACCGCTGGCTGATCCATCCGCGCGCCCTTTGTGCGCGTCGGTAGTGCCTCGGCCGGAGGCTGGTGTCCGGTCTATCAAACGCCTGTTCCTCGACTCCGGGGGCAGGCGTTTGGTCGTTTGGTGCATTGGCTTGACCACGCGACTTCAGGCCCAAGGCTTAGCGAAAGATATTTGGCACCACGGTTCGCGCCCCGGGTTAGCCTCTGAGTCTGCCTAACGAAGCTTGCCTTGCATGCACCGAACTATCTTTAACACCCCTGGGGTGAATACCCTGCTGCGGGGCTTCTCGCGGCTTTTTCTGCGCTGGACGGGCTGGACAGTGGAAGGCGCACTGCCTGCGCATGCCCACAAAGCCGTGCTCATTGCCGCCCCGCACACCAGCAACTGGGACCTGCCCTACACCTTGATGGTGGCGTTCTGTCTGGACCTGCAGATTTATTGGATGGGCAAGGCCAGCATCTTTGCGTTTCCGTTTGGGGGCGTCATGCGCTGGCTGGGCGGCATCGCCGTCGATCGCAGCAAGAACAACAATTTGGTGGCGGCCTCCGCTGATGCCATTCGCACGGCCGATGGCCCGGTGCAATTGATCGTCCCGCCTGAGGGCACACGCGGCAAGGTGCGCGAATGGAAAACGGGCTTCTACTTCATCGCCCAGCAAGCGCAGGTGCCGATCGTCTTGGCGTACATGGACTACGAGCGAAAGCGCAGCGGGCTCGGGCCGGTGTTCGTTCCCACCGGGGATGTGGAGCGCGACATGCAGAGCATCAAGACCTTCTATGCGGGCATCAAGGGGCGTCGGCCCGACAAGTTCTGAGACGGATTCGCCGGCTGCGCCTGAGCCGGCGTCGCTCCATTTGCGGGCGCCGACCGCACGTCGGGGCGCAGTGAGGACAGGCCACTAGGCTTTGGCAATTGAGCCTTGCCGACTGAGCGAGCGCGGTGAAGGGCAGACCACCGAGCCCGGGCCAGGCCTGACTCAATATCTACCGCCGCAACCGACCCTGGGGCTGTCGGCCTAGGCGACAAGGCTGGCACGGTATCTGCATGGACACATGCTTGTATACCAACTCGCGCACCGCAATGTCGCCTACCGATGCTCACCTGCTAACTCTCAGCGACTGGCGTCAGGCCTATCTGGCGGGTGCCGTGGTCCATCAGCTGGTGCTAGCCAGGGCAAGCCGCGCGTTTGCGCATGCCCCGGCTGCGGCTTGGATTGTTCAATTGAGCAACTCGGCACTGACTCAGCGATGCGATGAGCTCGTTCAAATCATGGGCAGCCACACCAGCGCAGCGGCCTGCCTGGAGGCCCTGCCCTTGTTTGGCGTGCCCTTCGTGGTGAAGGACAACATCGACGTAGCGGACTTGCCCACCACCGCCGCCTGCCCAGCGTTTGAACGTGCGCCCAAGAACGGTGCAACTGTGGTGCAGCGTTTGCTCCAAGCTGGTGCTGTGCTGATCGGTAAAACCAACCTAGACCAGTTTGCGACGGGCTTGGTGGGTACCCGTTCGCCTTACGGGGCGCCAGCCAGCGTGTTTGATGCGTCGCGCATCAGCGGCGGGTCAAGCTCGGGCTCGGCGGTCTTGGTGGGCGCGGGCTGGGTGCCGTTTGCGCTGGGCACCGACACGGCCGGATCAGGTCGCATCCCAGCGGCGTTCAACGCTGTCGTGGGTCTGAAACCGACACCGGGGCGTGTGAGTACCACAGGCGTGTTGCCTGCTTGTCGCAGCCTGGATTGCGTGTCAATTTTTGCGCTCACAGTGACCGATGCGGCCACGGTGCTCCACACGCTGGAAGGTGCCGACGACCAAGACGAATTCAGTGCCTTTGAGCCTGGCCCAGCCGCGTGGCCCAAGCGCTTGCGGGTGGGTGTGCCGTCGGCGCCGCTGGTTGATGCCGCGTTGGGCTATGACGCAGCCTGGCGCCGGGCCTGCGCCAGCTTGGCCGACCATGAGGCCGTTGTCACCCCCATCGATTTTGCTGAACTGCACCAAGTCGCCCGCTTGCTCTACGAAGGGCCTTGGGTGGCAGAGCGCTACACCGTGGTGCAAGAGCTCATCGAAACCCAGCCCGAGCAGATGGACCCCACGGTGCGGGCCGTCATTGGCAAGGCTTGCGGGATGACGGCGGCAGACACCTTCCGGGCCCACTACGCACTGCGGCGCGCGCAGCAAAAGCTGGCCGCGCTGTGGCAACAGGTGGATGTGTTGATGGTGCCTACCGCACCCACCCACCCCAGCTTTGCCGATGTGGCGGCGGACCCGATTGGCGCCAACGCCCAGCTCGGCGCGTACACCAATTTCGTGAACTTGCTGGGATGGAGCGCGCTGGCAGTGCCAGCTGGGCGCGCCGACCACGGCCTACCATTTGGCGTGACCTTCATTGGCCCGCGCAACACCGATGCAGCCTTGGTCAATCTGGGCTTGCGATGGCAAGGCCAGACGGCCGAGGTGGGGGCCACAGCGCAGCGGCGCTCAGCCGAGGTACTGCGTTTGCCGGCCAGCCAGGCCACCCTGCCAGTTGCGGTAGTTGGCGCGCATTTGAGCGGCCTGCCTTTGAACGGTCAGCTCACTGAGCGCGGCGCCGTCTTGCGCGAAGCCACCCACACCGCACCGCGCTACCGCCTGCATGCGCTGCCCGGCACCACGCCGCCCAAGCCGGGGCTGGTTCGCGTGGCCGACGCGGGGCACGCCATTGCCGTGGAGGTGTGGGACATGCCCATTACAGAAATTGGCTCGTTCTTGGCGCTGATTCCCCAGCCACTGGGGCTGGGCTGCATCGAGCTAGCCGACGGACGTCGGGTGCATGGTTTCTTGTGCGAATCCGTCGCCCTGCAGCACGCTGCGGACATCAGCCACCACGGCGGCTGGCGCAACTACTTGGCCACGCTTTGATGCCCGCGCGCGGCCCCTTCACCGTTCCCTTGCCACCCCAAAACCTTGGAGTACCACCCATGAAAGACCAATCCCTGAATCGCCGCCACGTATTGGCTGCTGGTGCGTTGATGGCTGCAGTTCCTTGGCGCGCGGCCAACGCCCAAACGCCCCTGACCGTCGGCGTGATCTATGTCGGCCCCAAAGGCGACTTTGGCTACAACCAGGCGCAGGCCCAAGCGGCTGCGGCCATTCGACGCCTGCCCGGCGTGAAGGTGGTGGAAGAAGAAAGCGTGCCCGAGACCGTGGCAGTGCAAAAAACCATGGAAGCCATGATCAACCAAGACAAGGCCGGGCTGATCTTTCCCACCAGCTTTGGCTACTTTGATCCGCACATGCTGCGCATGGCCCAAAAGTACCCCAACGTGCGCTTTGCCCACTGCGGCGGGATGTGGACTGCTGGCAAACACCCCACCAAC
Source organism: Comamonadaceae bacterium (assembly GCA_013297985.1). Classification (GTDB taxonomy): domain Bacteria; phylum Pseudomonadota; class Gammaproteobacteria; order Burkholderiales; family Burkholderiaceae_C; genus JAAFIY01. Next base: position 23,254 of record JAAFIY010000038.1, read on the forward strand.
ACCGGCAGCTACTTTGGCTACATCGATGAATGCCAGTTTCTAGCGGGCGTGGTGGCCGCGCACGCATCCAAGGGCAAACGCCTGGGCTTTATTGCGGCCAAGCCAATCCCACAGGTGCTGCGCAATATCAACGCATTCACCCTCGGGGCGCGCAGTGTGGACCCCACCGCAACCACCCGCGTCATCTTCACGGGTGAATGGTCGATGCCGGTCAAAGAAGCCGAAGCCTCCACCAGCCTGATCGACCAGGGCGTAGACGTGCTTACCTGCCATGTGGACAGCCCCAAGGTCATCATGGAAACGGCCGAAAAGCGCGGCGTGTTTTGCAGCGGCTACCACGCCAGCCAAGCCGCTTTGGCGCCCAAGGGCTATCTCACCGGTGCCGAATGGGACTGGAGCACGCCCTACAACACCTTGGTGAAAGCCGCGCAGTCCGGTGCGCCCATGCCCAACTTCTTGCGCGGCGGCCTGAAAGAAGGCTTTGTGAAGATGTCGCCCTATGGCGCCGCAGCGCCAGCGGCCGCGCGCACCCGCGCCGACGCGGTGCGGGCCGAGATGATGAAAGGCACGTTTGTCATCTTCCGCGGCGGCACCGGCGGCTTGAAGGACAACAAAGGCGCCGTGGTCGTCCCCGCTGGCAAGTCTTTGGGTCAGACCGAAGCCGAGCTCGAGCGCATGAACTACTTGGTTGAAGGCGTGGTCGGCACCATTCCGGGCTGATCTGGCGTGCCAGTGCCCAGCCCCAGCCTGTCCGCCCCGGTGCCGCCGCTGAATGATCGGCTGTGGCACCTCGCTGACGCACTGGCCCCCGTGGGGGCGGCGTTGGCGATTGCGGTGGCGCTGTTCTCCGTCGCCGTGGGGGTGGCCGGGCACAACCCGCTGGAAGTATGGGCGCTGATTTTTCGCGGGGGGTTTGGCGATGCTTTTGCATGGCAGAACACGCTGCAACGGGCAGCGCCCCTGATCCTGACCGGTTTGGCGGTGGCGATTCCCGCTCAGGCTGGGCGGGTGATCATTGGCAGCGAAGGGGCCTTGGTGCTCGGCGGCTTGGCAGCCGCTGCGCTGGGCGTTGTGGTGGCAAAAAGCGGGGCCTGGGTGGCGTGGCCGCTAATGGCCATGGCCGGGGCGCTGGCGGGAGGTCTGTGGATTGCCATCGCCGGGTGGCTGCGCGAATGGCGCGAGGTGAATGAAACCATCTCCAGCCTGCTGCTGTCCTTCATTGCCATTGCGCTGTTCAACCAGATGGTGGAAACCGTGCTGCGCGACCCAGGCAGCCTGAACAAACCGTCCACCCAACCGCTGCCTGAAGCCCTGATGCTGCCCACCTTGCCCGGCTTGGACGTGCACTGGGGCTTGGTGCTGGGTGCGGTAGTCGCCCTGCTGTGCTGGGCGGTGCTGCGCCTGACCCCGCTGGGCCTGGCGATTCGGGTGGCGGGCGGCAATGTGCGGGCAGCCAAAGGCGTTGGGCTGCCGGTGGCTACGTTGACCATTGGCGCCTGCGCAGTGGGTGGTGCCTGTGCCGGGTTGGCTGGTGCCATCGAGGTAGCAGCCGTACACGGATCGGCCAATGCCTCTTTGATTGCGGGCTACGGCTACACCGGCATCCTGATCGCTTTCGCCGCCCGGTTTTCACCAGCGGCGGTGGTACCTGTGGCTATTTTGGTGGGCGGCATTGCCGCCAGCGGCAGCTTGTTGCAGCGTCGCTTGGGTCTGCCCGAAGCCAGCGTCACCGTGCTCTTGGGTTTTGCATTTGTGGCGCTGATTGGTTGCGAAGCGCTGCGCGGTCGCGTCTTGGCGCGGCGCAACCGGGGATAAGCCATGGATGTCAGCACTCTGGGCTGGTGGGGCGTGCCCTTGGCAATTTTGGGCGGCGCCATCCGAGTGGGTACGCCCCTGCTTTGGGTGAGCTTGGGCGAGACGGTGACCGAGAAAGCCGGGCGCATCAACTTGGGGCTGGAAGGCACTTTGTTGATGGGCGCCATGGTGGCCTATGGCGCGGCTTACGTCAGCGGCAATGCGTGGCTGGGCGTGTTGGCCGCAGCGGGTGTCGGAGCGTTGCTGGGCTTGTTGCACGGGCTGCTGTGCTCCCTGCCGCGAGTCAACGACACCGCCATGGGGATTGCGCTGATGCTGGCGGGCTCTGGCCTGGCGTTTTGGCTGGGTAAGCCTTTGATTCAACCCTCTGCTCCCGACCTAGGTGCGATTGAGTTGGGCGGCTTCACCGATCAACCCGCCGTACAGGCGGCCTTGGCCATCAGTCCCTTGTTCGTACTGGGCGTGGGGCTGGCTTTTTTGGTGCATGCAGCTTTGGGACACACCCGTTTTGGGCTGCGCCTGCGCGTGGTGGGCGACAGCGAAGCCGCCGCCCGCGCCTTTGGTTTGCAGCCCATGCTGTACCGGGTGGCGGCCACAGCGTTTGGTGGCGCCTGTGCGGGAGTGGGGGGCGCGTCCTTGTCTTTGGTGTACCCCGGCGCCTGGAGCGAAGCTTTGTCTAGCGGCCAAGGCGTGATGGCGGTGGCGCTGGTGATTTTTGCGCGTTGGGATCCCCGGCGTTGCATCTGGGCCGCGCTGCTGTTTGGCGGCGCCAGCGCCATCAGCCCCGCGCTGCAAGCCCTGGGCTATACCGAGGGCTACTACCTTTTTGCGGCGCTGCCCTATGTGCTGACGCTGCTGCTCTTGATTGGTTTGGGCAAGCCGGGCCCGCGCCACGGCGCGCCAGGTGAGCTTTCTCTCAACCGGTGACCTGACATGAGTGGTTTTGCACCTGTTTTGGCTGATCCCTACGCCTGGCCCTTTGATGGTCACTGGGCCCCGCGCGACACCGCGCTGGTGATCATCGACATGCAGACCGACTTCTGCGGCGTGGGCGGCTATGTCGACCGCATGGGCTATGACTTGTCGCTCACCCGTGCTCCCATTGGGCCTATCTCAGCGCTGATGGCTCGGGCGCGCGCCTTGGGCGTGCATGTGGTGCACACCCGCGAAGGCCATCGGCCTGATCTGGCTGACTTGCCCGCCAACAAACGCTGGCGCTCTCAACGCATCGGTGCGGGCATTGGCGACATGGGCCCATGTGGCCGCATCCTGGTGCGCGGCGAACCGGGCTGGCAGATCATTGATGAACTGGCGCCCCAAGCCGGTGAAGTGATCATCGACAAACCGGGCAAAGGCAGCTTTTGCGCCACGGATTTGGAACTGGTGCTGCACACCCGAGGCATTCGCAACCTGATCCTCACCGGCATCACCACCGACGTGTGTGTCCACACCACGATGCGCGAAGCCAACGACCGTGGATTCGAGTGCGTGATCGTGAGCGACGGCACCGGCGCCACCGACCGCGGCAACCACGACGCCGCGCTCAAGATGGTGACGATGCAAGGCGGCGTGTTTGGCGCGGTGGCCACGTCTGCGCAAATTCTGGCGGCTTGGGACGCTGCAGCGTGACGATTCCGCCCACCCCCACACCGCCGCGCGCAGCCCGCATCGACATGCTGGGTTTTTCCAAGCGCTTTGGTCAGTTGCAGGCACTGGACGACGTATCGCTGCAAGTGCTGCCAGGCAGCATGCACGCGCTCTTGGGCGAGAACGGCGCGGGCAAAAGCACCTTGGTGAAGAGCCTGATTGGGTTTTACAAAGCCGATGCGGGCGCGGTGGTGGTGGACGGGCGCGAGCAGGCCATTGCCAGCCCGCGTGATGCGGCGGCCCTGGGCATTGGCATGATTTTTCAGCACTTCACCGTAGTGCCTGGCATGAGCGTGGCTGAAAACCTGGTGTTGGCCGGGCGCGACGTGCCGTGGTTGCTGCGTTGGGGGGCAGAGCGCGACAAGCTGCGCACATTTATGCAGACCGCGCCCTTCCGCTTACCCCTGGACCGCCCGGTGGCCGAACTGGCGGCAGGCGAAAAACAAAAGCTCGAAATCTTGAAAGCGCTGTACACCCAGCGGCGATTTCTGATCTTGGATGAGCCCACGTCTGTCCTGACACCCCTAGAAGCCGATGAGGTGCTGGGGCAGGTCAAGGCGCTGTGCCAGCAACAGCGATTGACGGTGCTCATCATCACCCACAAGTTTCGCGAAGTGTTTGGCTACTGTGACGCGGTAACAGTGTTGCGCCGAGGCCAGCGCGTGGGCGCGAGCTTGGTGACAGACACCGATCGCGCCCAACTGGCTGCATGGATGATGGGGCAAGACTTGGCCGTTGACGGCGGTGCGGTGGCTGCTGCGCCACCTCTGGCCGCGCCCCCGAGCTCCGTCACCCCTACGCCCACCCACCCAAGCGGTGACACCCTTCAGGCCAAGCCCCGTCTGGCGGTGCGCTCGCTGCGCGTGGGCAAGGCGGGGGAGCATGGACACATCGAAGGCCTGAGCCTGCAGGTGATGCCCGGCGAAATCGTGGGCGTGGCGGGTGTGTCTGGCAACGGCCAACGCGAGTTGATGGCGGCACTCACCGGCACCTTGCCCATCGCCGATGGCAGCTTGGAAGTCGATGGTCAGCCCTATTGGCCGACCCGCAGGGCCATGACCACCGCGCGAGTGCGCAGCCTGCCTGAAGAACCCCTCTTCAACGCCAGCGTCGGCAAGCTCAGCGTGGCCGAAAACCTGGCCCTGCGCAACTTTGACCGCATGCCTCTGAAAGTGGGCTGGCGGCTGTCGGCGCGTGCCATGCGAGCACAGGCTGTGGCAGCCATCGCAGCCTTCAACGTCAAAACGCCAGGGCCGCAGTCGGCGATTGAAAACCTGTCGGGCGGTAATGTGCAGCGGGCTGTGCTGGCGCGCGAACTGGGCGCCTTCAATGACGATGTACCGCGCTTGCTTTTGGTGGCCAACCCGTGCTTTGGCTTGGACTTTCAGGCCGCTGCCGAAATCCACGCGCGGCTGCGCGCGGCGCGCGACGGGGGTTGCGGCGTGCTGCTGCTCAGCGAGGACTTGGACGAAATCTTGGCCTTGGCCTCTCGCGTGCTGGTCATGAGCCACGGCCACATCGTGCATGAGTGCGCCGCAGCGCAGGCCGACATTGGCGTGATTGGCCGCGCCATGGCGGGCGACACCCATTTGGAGCCAGCCGCACCGGCGGCGGCCCACACGACCAAGGAGCCTGCATGATCACCGTGAACGCGGCACGCCCCTATGCCTTCAGCTTTGACCCAGCTCACACGGCGGTGGTGATGATCGACATGCAGCGCGACTTTTTGGAGCCAGGCGGTTTTGGCGCGCTGTTGGGCAACGATGTGTCACCGCTGGCGCGCATCGTGCCGGCTTGTGTGGAACTGCTCGCACTGGCGCGGTGGCACCAAATGAAGGTGGTGCACACCCAAGAAGCACATGACCCACTGCTGGCCGATTGCCCACCCGCCAAGCGCGCCCGTGGCCATCTGCAATGCGGTATTGGCGATGTGGGCCCACTGGGCCGGGTGTTGGTGGCCGGTGAGCCAGGGGCAGACTTTGTACCTGCGCTCGCACCCCAGGCCGGCGACATCGTGCTGCGCAAGCCAGGCAAGGGCGCTTTTTTTGCCACGAGCCTCGACACCATCTTGCGCAACGCGGGCATCACCCATTTGCTGGTGGGCGGCGTGACCACCGAGGTATGCGTGCAGACCACCCTGCGCGAGGCCAATGACCGGGGCTACGAATGCCTGCTGGTGCATGACTGCGCGGCCAGCTACTTTCCCCAATTCCATCAAGCTACGGTTGAGATGGTGGTGGCGCAAGGCGGCATCGTGGGCTGGGCGGCCTCGTTGGCGCAGCTGAGGCAGGCTTTTGCGCCATGATTCGGGGTATGGACGGCTCTTCAACCAACGCCCTGCTGGATGCAGGTGCCCCGCGCAACAACCTCGCTGAACAGGTCTACGCTCGCCTAAAGGCTGAGCTGCATGACTTTTTGTGGGTGCCTGGCGACCGTTTTTCTGAAGCCGAAGTGGGCGCCCGTATGGGGGTAAGCCGCACGCCGGTGCGCGAAGCGCTGTTTCGTTTGCGCAATGCGGGCTACCTAGACGTCGAGGCCAAAGCGGGTTGGTTTGTCAAACCCATCGACTTTGAAGCGGTTGAGCACCTGTATGACCTGCGGGTGGTGCTGGAAGTGGCAGCGCTTGAGCGGCTGGGCCAACGCAAAACCGACCCGGCGGAGTTTGATGAGCTCAAGGCCGCATGGCTGGTGTCGCACGCTGAGCGGCTGACCGACGGCCATTCGGTCGGCGCCTTGGATGAGCAGTTTCATTCGCTGCTGGTACGCGCTGCAGGCAACCCCGAGATGGCCCGCGTGCACGAAGACGTGACCGAGCGCATTCGCATCGTTCGGCGGCTGGATTTCACCCGCGATGACCGCATTGCGGCCACCTATGACGAGCACGCCAAGATTCTGCGGGCGGTCATTCAGCGCAAAACTGATCAGGCCCAGCTGCTGTTGAAAACCCACATCGAGCAGAGCAAGGTCGAGGTGCGCAAGATCACGCTGCACGCGCTGCACAGCGCCAGGCTACGACGCCAACGCGGCTGACGCGCCCAACTCAGTCAGCGGGCATTTGCTACCAAATTAGTAGCTGCTTAGGCAGTTAAATACGGCGCAAGAGCCCTATTTCACATAAAGCGGCTTGCTTAGGCTACGCGCTGCCGCTGCGCTTGGGCCGCATCTTGTGCTTGGGCGGCATTGGCCTCGGCCGCACACTTGGCCAAATAGGCCAGCGACTCCTCGACCCGGTCGACCAAAACCAAACACAAGTCGCCCGACTGCAACTGCGCCAAGGCGCGGTCAATCGCTAGGAATTCGCCGCGCACTTCCTCAATGCGGGTGGTGCGGGTGGCACCGACCAAGCCTTCGCGCAGCAGCGCCAGCACTTCACCATCGGCCCGCCCGCGCTGGCAGGCATCTTGGTACAAGATGACGTCATCAAACGCGTGGCCCAAGATAGCCGTTTGGCCGCGCAGGTCTTCGTCGCGCCGGTCACCTGCGCCGCTGATTACCACGCTGCGCCGCCGCGCGGGGATGGCCGCTACGGCTTGCACCAGTGCGCGAATCGCGTCGGGGTTGTGGCCATAGTCGGCAATCACCGTGGCGCCACGGTAGTCCATGACGTTGAAGCGGCCAGGCGCGTTGTCGGCATCGGCCATGAAGCTGGCCAAGCCGCTGCGAATGCTGGCCCAGCTCAGGCCCACACCCCAGGCGGCGGCAATGGCGGCCATGACGTTTTCCACCTGAAAGCCGATGCTGCCGCCCCGGGTGATGGGAATGTCGCGCAACAGCACCCGTTCGCGCCATGCGCCTTGCGCAGCGACGATGGCGTCGCCATCCACCCACACCGAGCGGAACCCACGGGCGCGGTGCGCAGCCAACACGGGCTGCTGGCGATCCGCCGCAAAGTAGATGATTTGCCCAGGGGTCTGGCTGGCCATGGCGGCGCACAGCGGGTCGGCTGCGTTGAGAACCGCATAACCGGTAGGGGCCACGTTTTGCACGATGACACTTTTCACACTGGCCACTTGCTCTGCCGTGTGGATGTAGTTCATCCCCAGGTGATCGCCTTCGCCAATGTTGGTGACCACGGCCACGTCGCAGCGGTCAAAACCCAAGCCTTCGCGCAAGATGCCGCCACGGGCAGTTTCCAACACGGCGGCTTCGACTTCGGGGTGCATCAGCACATTGCGGGCGCTCTTGGGGCCTGAGCAATCACCGCTGTCGATTTGGCGGCCATCCACATAAACGCCATCGGTATTGGTCATGCCCACACAGCGGCCGTCACTGGCCAGCAGGTGTGACACCAAACGGGTGGTGGTGGTTTTGCCGTTGGTGCCAGTGATGGCCACTACTGGAATGCGCCCGTCATCGCCATGCGGATACAAATGGTTAACGATGGCTTGGCCCACATTGCGGCCCTTGCCAAAGCTGGGCGACAGGTGCATGCGCAGGCCAGGTGCGGCGTTGACTTCCACCACGCCGCCCGATTGTTTTTCCAGCGGTACTTGCACGCTTTCGCACACCACGTCCACGCCGCAAATGTCCAACCCGATCATTTGGGCGGCGGCCACCGCTTGGGCAGCCACTTCGGGATGCACGTCGTCAGTGACATCAGTGGCGCTGCCACCGGTGGACAAGTTGGCGTTGTTGCGCAAGATCACCCGCTGGCCTTGGGCGGGAACTGATTCCGGATTCAAGCCCTGCAAAGCCAGGCGGGCCTCTGCGATGTCGTCCAGGCGCAAGCGGGTGAGCGCCGTGCCGTGGCCCACGCCGCGGCGGGGGTCTTGATTGACGATGGCCACCAGCTGGGCCACCGTGTGCTCCCCGTCGCCAATCACCATGGGCGGGTCACGGCGCGAAGCCGCCACCAGCTTGTCGCCGACCACCAACAGGCGGAAATCTTGGCCCGGCAGGTACTTCTCAACCATCACCGTGCCGTATTGGCTGGCGCTGGCAAAAGCGCGCTGCAGGTTGGCCTGCTCGGTGATGTTGACCGTGACGCCCTTGCCCTGGTTGCCGTCTTGCGGCTTGACCACCACCGGCAGGCCGATTTCAAGCGCGGCGGCCCATGCGTCAGTGGCATCCACCACGGGGCGTCCAAACGGAACCGGTACACCAGCAGCACGCAAGAGGGCCTTGGTTAGATCTTTGTTCTGCGCAATAGATTCTGCGACGGCGCTGGTCTGATCTACCTCAGCGGCCTGAATGCGGCGCTGTTTGACGCCCCAGCCGAACTGCACCAGGCTGCCCCGGGTGAGGCGCCGAAACGGAATGCCGCGCGCCAAGCCAGCATCCACGATGGAGCCGGTGGAAGGGCCCAGCCGTTCGTCTTCGTCAATGTCATGCAGTTCGGCAATGGCTGCGGCGCTGTCGTAGGGCGCGTCGGCCAAGGCGGCGCGAACCAAGTCCGCGGCAGCGTCAAATGCACGGCGACCCACGGCTTCTTCGGCGTACTGCACCACCACGTGGTAAGTACCCGCTTCGCTGGTGAGCTCGGTGTGGCCAAAGCCCACATGGCAGCCCGCTTGCGATTGCAAGGTGAGCGCCACCGCCTCAATGGCGTGGGCCAGGCTCAGGTGATCTTCATGGCTGCGGGGCTGCAGGTGGCCCAGCGCGGGCAGGCGAGAGCGCAGACGCGACTCAAACCCCGGCATGCGTTGGAGGTTGCACTGCTCAGGCGGCAGCGACACGACGGCTTCCACCGAGGTGTGGCGGCTCCAGCGGTTGGGGCCGCGCAGGCTGCGAATGCGTTGGATGTCCATTTGGGTTGCCAATGTCCGGTATCGTCCAAACAGAAACGGGGCAAGCCCCTCAGGCGTTGACAGAACCAGGGGCCCCAGACTCACTGTTTTTTTGCGCAGCCGGAACAACCCGAGGGCTTCCCTGCAGCGGCTCGAAGGTTTCCAAGCCAGCCGCGATGAGGGTGGGGCTCAGCCCAGTAGCCCAAGCTGCAGCGGCCGCCGCGAGCAGAGTGAGCACCAACATGTTGTCTGCTGCAGAGGGCGCTGCCAGGCTCAGCCGTGGCAAAAATTTGTCCAGCGCGCCCAGCAGATGCTCGGCATTGCCTTCGGCCAAAAATACACGCCCTTGGCGAACCATCGCGGCGCGGCGGCCTTCGGCCAGGTGGGCCAGCAGCCGGGGG
>JAAFIY010000039.1 GCA_013297985.1 Comamonadaceae bacterium
CTGGGACCACGTCAAGGTCGATCTGTACCCCGACGCGGTGTATGTGTTCACGCCCAAGTCGCGCATCTTGGCGCTGCCGCGTGGCGCCACCGTGGTGGACTTTGCCTATGCCATCCACAGCGATGTCGGTGACCGCGCCACCGCAGGCCGCATCAACGGTGAAACGGTGCCGCTGCGCACCGAACTGCGCAACGGCGATGTGGTCCAGGTCATCACTGACGCCCAAGCCGTGCCCAACGTCGCTTGGCTCAGCTTTGTGCGCACCGGGCGGGCGCGCTCAAAAATTCGCCATCACCTCAAGACCCAAGAGCAAACGGCCTCTGAAGCTTTGGGCCACACCTTGCTCACGCAAGCACTGCGCGCAGAAGGCCTGCAGCAACTGCCCGGTGACACCGACGCCGACCAAGCCGTTTGGGAGCGCCTGCTGCGCTTTACTGGCAGCCGCACCAAAGCCGACTTGCTGACCGACATTGGCCTGGGCAAGCGCATCGCCAACATGGTGGCCAAGCGGCTCGTGCTGCTGTTGGCCGAGCAGGGTGTGCGACCCGACGCGGTGCTGCTGTCGCGTGAAAGGCTGGCCGCTGGCGACAGCGCCACCCAGGGTGTGCTGCAGCTCGACGGCAGCGAAGGCGCATCGGTGCGCTATGCGCCTTGCTGTCGACCGATTCCGGGCGACCCCATCGTGGGCTACCTGGGCCGCGGTGAGGGCTTGGCCATTCACGTGGGCACTTGCTCGGTCGCGCAGCGGCTGCTGCACCGCGACAGCGAACGTTTTTTGCAAGTGGAATGGGCCGATGAAGCCAGCCGCCCGTTTGAAGTGGGCGTGACGGTGTCCATCCACAACGGCCGTGGCGTGCTGGCCCGCATCGCCGCCCAGTTGGCCGAACAAGACGCTGACATCGTGCATGTAGAGATGGACGACATCTCACCCGAAATGCCTCAGCTGCGCTTTGTGTTGGCCGTGCGCGACACGGCCCACCTAGAAGCCGTCACCCGAACCTTGAAGCGCGCGCCCTATGTGGTGCAGGTACAGCGGGCCATCGGCCAGCGGGCCTGAGTCAGGGCACAAGCTTCAGGCGCTGTTCGGCACATGCGCTTGCAACACCGCCTGGGTGTGGGCGTCAGCCGCAAACAGGTGCTCAATGCGCAATGAGGCCAGAGTCACCGATTGCGGTGAGCCAAAGCTGCTGACGATGCTGAAAAAAGCCAACTCCCCCAGCGGCGTGACCAAGCGGGTGGCCAACACCGGCGCAATCTGTTGAGGTGCACCCACCGGACTTTCTCTGATCCCCTGGGCCTGCAGTAAGCGGGCGTAGGCCTCTACCCGATCGGCCAGCTCTGGCTGCGCAGCCGCGTCGTGGCGCAGTTGCACCAGCACCTGCGGGCCCACTTCAGCCAAATTGGCAATGGCCGAGCTCAAGCCCTGGGGCGCCAGCATCGCGTCGAGCAAATTGAGGGTGTCGATGGCCTGCTCAGGCACGCCCAGAGTGCGCATCAACCACCGGGCACCTTGGTTGAGTTGGCGCACGTTCCATTGAGCGTCTAGCAACAAAGCCGGTTGGGGATCGTGCGCCGCCAGCAAACGGCTGAGCGCGTGGCGCGCGGCAGCCAGCTCGGGGTGGTCCAGCGGCTCTTGCCCAAAAGCAGGGGCATAGCCCGCCTGCATCAGCGCCACGTTACGCAATGGCAGGGGCGCATGCAACTCGCGCAGCCAGCGCATCAGCAAAGGGCGGCTGGGCAGCGCACGGCCGTTTTCCACATAACTCACATGCCGCTGCGATACGCCCAGGCGCAGCGACAGCTCCAACTGGCTCAGGCGCTGTTGCTGACGCACCTGGCGCAGGGTGGCTGTCAAGCTCATGCACCACCCGCTGCAGGCGCGGGGGCTGGGTAGCTCACCGCCAACACTTCCACCGCTTGCACACCGGCCGGCGTGGGCACCCGCACCTCGTCGCCCACGCGGGCCTTCAGCAGGGCGCGGGCGACCGGGGCCACCCAGCTCACTTCGCCCTGGGCCGTGTCGGCTTCGTCCACGCCTTTGATGGTGATGCGCCGTTCGTCGCCATTGGGCCAAGCCAGCGTGACGGTGGCGCCAAAAAACACCTGGTCATGCCCGTGGTGCACGCTGGGGTCAGTCACTTCGGCAATCTCGAGTCGCTTGGTCAGAAAGCGGACGCGCCGATCAATCTCACGCAGCCGCTTCTTGCCGTACAGGTAGTCGCCGTTTTCGCTGCGGTCACCGTTCTTGGCCGCCCAGTGCACCACTTCAACGATCTTGGGGCGTTCGTCGTCAATCAGGGCCAAGAGCTCGGCCTTCAGGCGGTCATAGCCCGCGCGGGTGATGTAGTTGCGCACCCCGGCGGGCAGTGGCGCAGCGCCAGGCGGCAGTTCGTCGTCTGCGTCAGCGCCGTCGCTTTCCTTGGTGAAGGCCTTGTTCATTGGCGCAACGATAGCGCGCCCCGGGCCCGCCACAGCGGGATATGCCCCGCCATTTGCCAAGCCCACTGGGCACGGCGCATGCTTCGCTCCACGCACGACGCAGTCGCGTCAGTTGCCGCCACGGAGATCTTCATGAGCCCTAGCAGCGCCAAGACACAGGCCACCCAACGCCACAGGCTCGTCAATTGGCTCGTTGTGGCTGCAGCCGCGCTAGCCATGGGCTCAGCCCACGCGGCTGGTGCGCCCAGCACGGCCACCCCGGCCCAGGCGCAAACCGAACCCGCCACGGCTGACGCCGCGCTGCAACGCGCCACGCGCTCGGTGGTGGGGGTGCGCGCTCAGGTGGACGCCAGCGCAGGCAGTGCACGCACCTTGGGGCAGCGCCGCGCAGGCACGGGCGTGGTGATCGGCCGCGACGGCGTAGTGCTCACCATTGGCTACCTGCTGTTAGAAGCCGAAACGGTGGAGCTCATCACCCACGACCAGCGCCGTGTCCCCGCCCGCACCTTGGCCTATGACTTGGCCAGCGGCTTCGGGCTGGTGCAGCCCTTGGTGCCCTTGCGCGGGCTGGACCCCGTCACCCTGGGCGCCTCAGGCAGCTTGGTGCGCGGGGCTGATGCGGTGGTCGCGATGGGTCGGCTACCCGACGGCGAACCGCCCGATACGGTGGACGTGGCGGTGGTCAGCCAGCGCAAGTTTTCAGGTTACTGGGAATACCACCTGGAATCGGCCCTGTTCACCTACCCGCCGGTCGGTGCCCACAGTGGCGCGGCCCTGTTGAGCCCGCAAGGAGAGCTGTTGGGGGTGGGCAGCTTGTTTGTGGCCAATGTGCTGGGCGATCAACGCCAGATACCGGGCAATATGTTTGTGCCAGTGGATGCGCTTAAACCCATCTTGGCTGAGCTGCGCGAACGCGGCAGCAGCGCGCAAAGCCGCCGCGCCTGGCTGGGCGTGAATTCAGTGGAGCGCGGTGACCGCATCGTGGTGGCTCGCGTCACACGCGGCAGCCCCGCCGACGCGGCAGGCATTGCGGTGGGCGATGAAATCACTGCGATTGATGGCAACCCGGTGAGCACGCTCGAAGCGCTCTACAAGGCGCTGTGGGCCAACCCGCAGGCTGAGCGTGAGGTGACCCTAACCGTGCGCCAAGCCGGAGCCACCAAAGCCGTACAAGTGCGCACCGTAGACCGCATGCAAACGCTGAAAAAGCCCAGCGGCATTTGAGCCCAAGCACGGGCCAGGGTTGCAAAGAAATCGGCCGCTTTCGCCCTATATACAAGCGCAATCAGCTATTTATTTGATAGCAAACCGGTGCGCACGTCGGGGTAGCGCAATGGCAGCCGCAGCTCACGCGTCATGCGCTGCGTAACCAAGCGGCGCGACTCGCTCATAAAGCTCAGCAACATCGGGCTCAGTGCGGTCTGGGCGTCTTGGCGACTGACGCGCGGCGGACGCGGCAGGCCATACAGGTCTGCCGCCAGATCCATGTAGTCGCCCATGCGTAACTGGGTGGCGTCTGCCACGTTGTACACGCGCTGCGTGGCGCCACGCCACAGGGCCAGCCAACAAGCGTGGGCCAAGTCGTCGGCGTGGATGTGGTTGGTGAAGACATCCTGGTCGGCTTGCAAGACCGGCGTGCCGCGCAGCACGCGTTCGCGCGGGGTGCCGCCTTCGCGGTTGGGAGCGTAGATGCCGGGGATGCGCAGAACGCTGACGCGCGGGCCACCGCTGGCACGGCCCCAGGCGGCCAGCAGGTCTTCGGCATGTACTCGGCGGTGCGCCCGCGCATTGCGCGGCGCCACTGGGCGCGTCTCGGCCACCCAGGCGCCGCCCGCGTCGCCGTACACCCCCGTGGTGGACCCGTAGACCAACGCCGCAGGCGGCGCGCGCCGACGCAGCGCGGCCAGCAAAGCGGCCGTGCGCGGGTCGGTGCGCCCATCGGCCGGCTGGGTGGGCGGCGGCGCCAGGTGCAACACCCGCTGGGCCAGCCCCGCCAGCCGCTGCAGGCTGTGGGGCGCGTCTAAGTTGCCCACCAGCGGCGTGGCGCCTGCATGGCGCAGCGCAGGCAGTCGATCAGGCGACGAAGTCAGCGCCAGCAGATGTACCCCGCGCGGGGGCGCGTTGTGTAACAGCCGCATGCCCACATCGCCACAGCCCACCACCAAGATGCGGGTGCGGCGAAACCGCGCTGGCAGCGCCCCAAGGGGGTTTTGGTTGGACGGCACAATTGGGCAGGCCCGCGCAGTGCGGGCTTTTGTTTGATCGGCTTGAAGGATAGTCAAACCATGTCGTTCACGGTGACAGTGCAGCCCAGTGGCCGCAGTTTTGCGGCAGACGGCAATGAATCGGTGTTAGTCGCTGGCATTCGCCAAGGCGCCGGTATGCCCTATGGCTGCAAAGACGGCGCCTGCGGCTCGTGCAAATGCAAGAAGCTGTCGGGCACGGTGGTGCACGGCCCGCACCAAAGCAAGGCGCTCAGCGCGCAAGAAGAAGAAGCCGGGTTCATCTTGGCTTGCTGCGCTCATGCGCAGACCGATCTGGTGCTGGAAAGCCGCCAGGTCACGGCAGCCGATGCGCTGCCGGTGAAAAAGATGCCCGCCCGAGTCGCCGCCCTGGCCAAGTTGTCGCCCGACGTGATGCGCCTGACGCTGCAACTGCCTGCCAATGACACCCTGAAGTTTCACGCCGGGCAATACCTAGATTTTTTGCTGCGCGACGGCTCGCGCCGCAGCTACAGCATGGCCAGCGCGCCGCACACCCTGAACGCCACCGGGCCGCAGGTGGACTTTCACATTCGGCACATGCCCGGTGGCAAGTTCACCGACCACGTGTTTGGGGTGATGAAGGAAAAAGAAATCCTGCGGGTGGAGGGCCCCCTGGGCAGCTTCTATTTGCGCGATGAATCGGCCAAGCCCATCGTGCTGTTGGCCTCGGGCACCGGATTTGCCCCGATCAAGGCGCTGATCGAGCATCTGCAGATGAAAGCCAGCACCCGCCCCACGGTGCTGTATTGGGGTGGCCGCCGCCCACATGACATTTACATGGCCGATTGGGTGCGCGAGCGCTGCGAGCAAATGCCCAATCTGCGCTTCGTGCCCGTGGTGTCCGACGCCCTGCCCGAAGATGCTTGGACCGGCCGCACCGGCTTTGTGCACCGCGCGGTGTTGCAAGACACGCCTGATTTGTCGGGCCATCAGGTCTATGCCTGTGGTGCGCCTATCGTGGTGGACAGCGCCAAGCGTGACTACATGGCCGCTGGCCTGCCCGAAGACGAGTTTTACGCCGACGCTTTCACCACCGAGGCAGACAAAGCCACCGCGTGATTCACGACCCACAAAAAGAAGGAGACACACCATGCAACGCCGACACGCTCTTACCACCCTCGCGGCCCTAAGCACGGGCGCCGCTGCGCCCTTGAGCGCGCTGGCGCAGTCCGCGCCGGTGGCAGGCCCTGCACCTGGTGCTGCCAAGCCGCTGCGCATCATCGTGCCCTATGCCGCTGGCGGCCCCATTGATGTCACGGTGCGCGCCTTGGCTGAACGGGTGCGCGACACGCTGGGCACCGTGGTGGTCGAAAACCGCCCGGGTGGCGGCGGCAACATCGGTGTGGACGCCATTGCCAAAGCCGATCCCGACGGCTTCACCATCGGCGTGGGAGCGGTGGCGACACACGCCATCAACCCGTGGCTGTTTCGCAGCATTCCGTTTAATGCGCTGACCGATTTCACCCCCATCACTCAAATGGTGCGGGTGCCCAATTTGTTGGTGATGAACACCGAGACGGCGGACCGCCTGGGCATCAAGACACTGGCCGATTTCATGGTCTATGCCCGTAAGAACCCCGGGCGGCTCAATTACGGATCGGGCGGCAACGGCAGCGCGGGGCATCTGGCGGGGGAGATGTTCAAGCAAGCCGCCAAGGTGTTTGCGGTGCACATCCCTTACAACGGCGGTGCGCCTGCCCAGTTGGCCTTGGTGTCGGGCCAGGTGGACTACAACTTTGACAACTTGGCCACTGCGGCGCCCAACATTCGCAGCGGTCGCCTGAGGGCCTTGGCGGTGACCACGCCGCAGCGCTCGCCGCTGCTGCCCGATGCGCCGCCCATGGCCGATGTGTTGCCAGGCTTTGCGGTCGACACCTGGTGGGGCCTGGTAGGCCCGGCGCGCATTCCTGCGCCGGTGCTGGCACGCCTGAACACAGCATTTGTGGCCGCGCTCAATGCGCCCGAAACCAAAAGCCGATTCGCCACCCTGATGGCCGAACCAGTGCCCACCACGCCCGAGCAATTCGCCGCGCTAATTCGCGCTGAACACACCCGCTATGAAGCGGTGGTGAAGGCCAGCGGCGCCAAGGTGGACTGAGGGGGCTCACTAGGCCGCCTGCAGGCGGGCTCTTAGCCCACCTTCTGCGCGTCGTGCTTGTTGCGCTTGATCTGGTGCGAAGCCTTGTTTTGCTGATGGTTCAGCCGTGTGCGCTCTTTGGCGGTCACCACGCCGTCTGATTTGGCCTTGGCTTCTTTGGCGGCCATGCGCTCTTGCCGGGCTTGGGCGCGCTTGGCTTCGGTAGGTGTCATGGAGCCACTGGCCACACCCTGCTGAATGCGGGCTTCTTGCTTGGCTTGGCGTGCGTCCACGCGCGGGGTGGCGGGCGTGGCCGCGGCGGCAGCGACGGGCGCAGTCGGGGCAACGGCGACAGGCGCCGCAGGGGCTACAGGTGCTGCCGCCGGGGCCACAGGCGTTTGTGCAAAAGCGGCTGCGCCAAGCGACAGGCCCACCCACACGAACAAGCTGCGAGAGATGTGATTCAGGGTCATGGCAATGCTCCTTCGAGTAGCAGTTAAGGGGTGCGTGGCGCGCAGTTGCGAACCACACATTCCCTCAACGCCGCAGGGGATTGCCGGGTGCACAGCCTGATGCGCAGCCAGCGCGTCAGCAGCTGTAAAGAATTGCAACGCCGGACGTGGGCCCAATGGCGCATGGCGCCACCAGCCCCATCCAACTACTCGCCCAGGTAAGCCGCGCGCACCTTCGGATCGTTGAGCATGTCTTGCCCTTTGCCGCTCATGGTGACCAGGCCTGACTCCATCACGTACCCGCGATTGGCCAATGCCAAAGCGCGGCTGGCGTTTTGCTCTACCAGCAGCACAGTGACGCCCTGGGCATACACGTCGCGCACCACTTCAAACACCTTGTCGACCATGATGGGTGACAAGCCCATCGAAGGCTCATCTAGCAGCAAGAGTTTGGGGCGGCTCATCAAGGCGCGGCCCATGGCCAGCATTTGTTGTTCACCGCCTGACATGGTGCCGGCCAACTGGTCTTTGCGCTCGCGCAGGCGCGGGAAGATATTGAATACCTTCTCGATGTCGTCCTTGATGGCGGCCACGTCTTTGCGGATGTAGGCGCCCATCTGCAGGTTTTCGGTGATGGTCATGCGGGTGAACACGCCACGGCCTTCGGGCACCATGGCCAAACCTTCTTTCACCAAGTCCCACGCCCCGCGGCCTTTGATGCTGCGGCCCAGGTATTGAATGTCGCCACCGGCGGGCGGCAAGGTGCCCGTGATGGCTTTCATGGTGGTGGTTTTGCCCGCACCGTTGGAGCCGATCAGGCTGACCAGTTCACCTTCAAACACCTCAAAGTCAACGCCCTTGACGGCCTGAATGCCGCCATAGGACACCTTCAGGCCCGACACTTTGAGCATCGGTGTTTTGTTGTCGCTACTTGCCATGACTCAATGCCCCCCGGTGCCCAGGTAGGCCTCGATGACTTTTTCGTTGCGCTGCACGTCATAGGGCGTGCCTTCGGCGATTTGCTTGCCGTAGTCGAGCACGGTGACGCGGTCACACAGGCCCATCACCAGCTTGACATCGTGCTCAATCAAGAGCACGGTGCGGTTGTCTTTGCGGATGCGGTCGATCAACTCGCGCAGCAGCACTTTCTCGGTCGCGTTCATGCCAGCGGCGGGTTCGTCCAGCGCGATGAGTTGCGGATCGGTGGCCAAGGCCCGGGCGATTTCCAGGCGACGCTGGTCGCCATAGCTCAGCGTGCGGGCGCGGTAGTCGGCAAAGCGGCCAATGCCCACGTAGTCGAGCAACTCGCGCGCACGCTGGGCAATGGCCAGTTCTTCGGCCTTGAAGCCCTTGCTGCGCAAGATGGCGCCCCACACACCGGAGCGGGTGCGCACGTGGCGGCCCACCATCACGTTCTCAAGCGCCGTCATTTCGGCAAACAGGCGGATGTTTTGAAAGGTGCGCGCAATGCCGGCCTTGGCCACTTCATGCACCGCGCTGGGCTTGTAGGGTTTGCCAGCCAGCTCGAAGCTGCCGCTGTCGGGCTCATACAGCCCAGTGATGACGTTGAAGAACGTGGTCTTGCCAGCACCGTTGGGACCAATCAGGCCATAGACCTGACCGCGTTGGATGGTGATGCCCACGTCGCTCAAGGCCTGCAAGCCGCCGAAGCGCTTGCTGATACCGGCCACCCGCAGCACGGCGTCAGTGCCGGCTGGGGTGCTGGATACCGAACCGGCCTGCTGCGGCGTCTGGACGGCGGGAGTAGCTACAGAATTCATAGCATTGACTCCGCTTTAGGTGGCTGCAGCCGGGGTGGCTGCTTTGCCGTGCTCGGGCGCGGGCCACAGGCCGCGCGGGCGCATCAGCATGATGATGATCATGGCCAGGGCAATGAGCAACTGGCGCAAGATCGCCGAGTCCAGCCGCCCGTCAGTCATGGCCTGCAAGGGGCCCGCCACATAGCGCAGCACTTCAGGCAGCGCGGCCAACAGCACCGCACCCAAGATGACGCCGGGCAAGTGGCCCATGCCGCCTAGCACCACCATGGCGACGATCATCACCGACTCCATCAGGCTGAAGGATTCGGGTGACACAAAGCCCTGGAAGGCACCAAACATGGCCCCCGACACACCCCCAAACGTGGCGCCCATCGCAAAGGCCAGCAACTTCATGTTGCGGGTGTTGATGCCCATGGCCTTGGCGGCGATTTCGTCTTCCCGAATGGCCATCCAAGCGCGGCCCACGCGCGAAACCTCCAGCCGATGGCAAATCACCACGCTAATGATCACCAGCACCAAAAACAGGTAGTAGTACAGCGTGACCGACGGCAGCGTGATGCCAAAAATATCCAAGGGCTTGCGCAGCGAATAACCAAAAAAAGTAATCGGGTCGATGTTGCCGATGCCTTTAGGACCATTGGTGATGTTCACCGGGTGGTCTAGGTTGTTCATGAAGATGCGGATGATTTCGCCAAAGCCCAAGGTGACGATGGCCAGGTAGTCGCCCCGCAGGCGCAGCGTGGGCGCACCCAGCAACACTCCCAGCAAGGCCGCCAGCCCGGCGGCTGCGGGAATCACAATCCACAAAGGCGTGTGCAGCCCATTGGGGAACATCTGCGCGAACCACTGAAAGGTTTCTGACAGATGAGGCGACGCCATCAGCGCGAACAAGTAAGCACCAATGGCGTAGAAGGCCACAAAGCCCAAATCAAGCAGGCCTGCGTAGCCCACCACGATGTTCAGGCCCAGGGCCAGCAGCACATACAAGAGCGCAGTGCAGCCGATGCGAATCCAGCCGCTGTAGCCCATCCCGGCGGCGGTTAGGCCCGCTTGCACCAGCAGCGGCAACAGCGCCGCGCCGATGATGATCAGCACGATGCTGAGTTTTTGGTTTTTCAACATGAACGATGCTCCTTGCGGGGTGCGCGTCAAGCTCGATCAGCCACCCGTTCACCCAGCAGACCCGAAGGCCGCAGCGTGAGGATGACGATCAGCACCACAAAGGCAAACACGTCGGTGTAGTGACTGCCCAAGAGCCCGCCAGTCAACTGGCCGATATAGCCCGCGCCGATGGCTTCGACCAAGCCCAGCACGATGCCGCCCACTACTGCACCGGCCAGGTTGCCGATGCCGCCCAGCACGGCGGCGGTAAAGGCCTTCAGGCCGGGCAGAAAGCCCATGGTGTGCTGTGCCGTGCCATAGTTGGACGCCCACATCACCCCGGCCAGCGCCGCCAGCACCGCGCCGATGATGAAAGTGGCAGAAATCACGGTGTCAGGCCGCACGCCCATCAAGGCCGCCACCCGCGGGTTTTCGGCCGTGGCGCGCATGGCGCGGCCCAAGTTGGTGCGATTGACCAAGTACATCAGCGCCACCAGGGTGACGATGGTGGTGATCAAGATCGCCACCTGTGTGGGCGTAATCGACGCCCCGGCCACGTTAAACGGCTCAGCGGGCAGCAGTGTGGGGTAGGCCTTGAAGTTGGGCTTCCAAATGATCATGGCCAGCGTCTGCAAGAGCAGCGACACACCCAGAGCCGTAATCAATGGCGCCAATCGAGGGCTGTTGCGCAAAGGCCGGTAGGCCACTTTCTCGATCACGTAGTTGAGGATGGCCGACACGATGGCGGCAATCACCAAGGCGATCAACAAGATGACCCAACCGGGTGCGTCGGGCATGCCCGACTTCATCATGCCGATGCACGACCAGCTGGTCAGTGCGCCCACCATGAGCACGTCTGCGTGCGCGAAATTGATCAGGTTGATGATGCCGTACACCATGGTGTAGCCCAACGCGATCAGCGCATACATGCTCCCCAGCACCAAGCCATTGATGACTTGTTGGAGAAAGATATCCATACCGTCCTTTTGAGAGAAAACGCCCTGGCGCCACCGACCTTGTGGGTCGCCCTTTGACCGGGCATGCAAGAAAGAAGCCACACGCGCATAAGTTGTTTGGGGTGTAAGGTCTTATGGCAACGTGGGGGCGGATTGTAGGCACCGGGGCCTAGTGGCAAGCCCGAATTGCCTGGGTGTTTGCCCGCTGGCCTTTTCCCTGCAAACTACGGGGTATTGCATCGAAATCGAGGCTCTGCACCATGAATTGTTTGGCTTACGTCAGCAACTCCATCGAACTTCCCGTGCGTGAAGACAAGTTAGAGCAATTGCTGCAGCGCGCTCGCCGCTTTAACGCCCAGGTGGGCGTGACAGGCGCCTTGGTGCACGACGACGGCAGCTTTTTGCAGTACCTCGAAGGCGAGACAGCCGCCATTGAAGCGGTGATGCGCCGCGTGTACGCCGACAACCTGCACCGCAACGTCACCGTGCTGATGAGCGGATCGCTGGCGGCACGCACCTTTCCCCAATGGTTGATGGCCTGCACGCGGGTGACGCAGTCCGACCTGCTCACGCTGGCCAATGCGCAGTGGGACACCCACCTGGCGCAGTCGGCGGCCGACTGGGCGCGCGACACCGCACACGACGGGCTGGCGCTGTTGCGCAGGTTCTGGGCGCATCGCTCAGCCGCCCACTTGGCCATTGACGATGCCGCGTTGCGGCACCCCTTGCCCTAAGTCAATCGGCCGCTTGCGCACTATTTGTCAGCCTAAGCAGCTACATTTTTTATAGCTGATGGCTAGCGCTATCGGCGCAGGGCTGCATCCATGCGATGCCGCAAGTCAGCCAAGCGCGCCAGCGGCTCATTGGCAAACACCAGCCGCAAATAGCGCTTGGGGTCATCGGCTTCGGATGCGGTGTCGCCCCAGTTGTGCATGGCTGTGGCCGCGACGCCATGGGCCAGCAAGCGTTGTGAGGCTTGCGCACCGCTCAGGCCCAACGGCGCCATGTCCACCAGCAGGCTCCAGCCGCCCGCAGCGGGAATCACGCAGTAGGGATTGGGCCCGTCGGTGAGCGCCGCCACGATGGTGTCATGCCGCGCCCGCCACTGCGCGGTGCATTCGGCCACACCGTCTGAGCCATCAGCAGCCAGCGACGCTTCAATGGCCACCGCGGCCGCTACTTGCGCAATGCCCACCGGGCACACCACGTTGGCCAGCTGCACCCGGGCAATGGCTTCGCATGCGGCCAGGGGCGCCACCGTCCAGCCGACGCGCCAGCCAATCATGCGGTATTCCTTGCTGGCTGCGCCCACGGTGATGGTGCGCTGAGCCATGTCTGGCAAGCCCGCCGGATCGATGAGCGGCGCGCCCGCAAACAGCAGCCGCTGCATGGCGGTGTCGTGCACCAACCAGGCATTGGCCCGCACGCAGGCCTGGGCCAAAGCGGCCCATTCTTCAGCGTTGAACACCGCGCCGCTGGGCATGCTGGGGCTCATGAGCAGTAACACCCGAGTGCGCGGCGTGATGGCGGTTTGTAGCGCGGCTGCATCCAGGCGCCAGCCCGCACCGGACTGCCCAGCGGGCGTGGGGCGTAGCGGCAGGTAGCGCGGCACGCCGCCTGCCAGCTTCACCCGGTTGATCAGGCCGACATAGGTGGGGCTGGTCATCAGCACTTCGTCACCCGGCTCGATCAAGGCCAACAAAACATTGAGCACGCCGCTCAAGCCGCCTGCGCTGATGAAGCATTGGCGCCGCCAGTCATAGGCCGGCACACCCGGGCCCGCGTGACGCTGCACCAAGGCGGTGGCGGCTTGGCGCAAGCGGTCATGGCCCAGGAAGGGCAGGTAGCTGTTGGCGTCGTCGTCATCAATCTGCGCACGGCTGGCCGCCAAGGCGGCAGCGGGCGGGCGCAGATCGGTGTCGAGGTTTTCCAGGCGCAGCATATGAGGGCTGCGCAGCGCATCAGCTGCGTCGCCCATTTGCTCCACGCCGATGGGGGTCATGTGAGCGGTGCGCTGGCCGATGGGTGGGTGTTGGGGGTGCGGCATGTTTTCCTCAAACCTCAATCAGGCCAGAGCGCTCATAAATAGAGCGCAAGCAGCTATTAGTTTTGTAGCAATCAGCTCAGCGGTCCGCCATCGGGAAAACGGGCCCGCAGCGCCGCCAGCTTCTCGCTGATCTTGCCCTCCAGCCCCCGCGTGGTGGGTTCGTAAAACCGCACGCCCTGGGTAGCCAGTTCATCGGGCAAATAGGTTTCACCCACAGCAAAGGCGTCGGGCTCGTTGTGCGCATAGCGGTAGCCGCCGCCGTAG
The DNA here is from genome assembly GCA_013297985.1 of Comamonadaceae bacterium. Classification (GTDB taxonomy): domain Bacteria; phylum Pseudomonadota; class Gammaproteobacteria; order Burkholderiales; family Burkholderiaceae_C; genus JAAFIY01. The sequence continues at coordinate 13,382 of JAAFIY010000039.1, forward strand.
CCGATGTCTTTCATCAGCCGGGTGGGCGCGTTGCGCAGTTTGAGCGGCACCGGCCGCGTGCCGTCACTCGCCACAAAGGCGCGCACCGCTTTGTAGGCGGTGTAGGTGGCGTTGCTTTTGGCGGCCACGGCCAGGTAAATGACGCATTCGGCCAAGGCCAGTTCGCCTTCGGGCGAGCCCAGGCGCTCGTACACCTCGGCCGCATCCAGGGCCAAGCGCAGCGCGCGCGGATCGGCCAGGCCAATGTCTTCGCTGGCCATGCGGATGAGTCGGCGGGCGATGTAGCGGCCATCAGCCCCGCCGTCGAGCATGCGGGCAAACCAGTACAGCGCCGCGTCAGGGTCAGAGCCGCGCACACTTTTGTGCAGCGCGCTGATGGTGTCGTAGAACTGCTCGCCGCCCTTGTCATAGCGGCGCATGACTTGGCCGAGCTGGCCTTGCAGCCACTCCAAGTCGATCTGCGCCACGCCCTGGGCGCGGGCCGATTGGGCCAAGACTTCGAGCGTGCCGAGCAAGCGGCGGGCGTCGCCATCGGCCTGATCAATCAGCGCCAGCGCCGCTGCGTCAGCCACTTGCAAATCGCCCAAATCCGCCAGGCCTTGCTGCAGCAATTGACGTAGATCGTCGGTACCCAAGGGCTGCAGCACATACACCACCGCGCGTGAGAGCAGGGCCGAATTGACTTCGAAGCTCGGGTTCTCGGTGGTGGCGCCCACAAAGGTAAACAGGCCCGATTCCACATGCGGCAAAAACGCGTCTTGCTGCGCTTTGTTAAAGCGGTGCACTTCATCAACAAACACCAGCGTGCGCCGCGCCAGCAGCCCCGCTTGCGCAGCCTGGGCGCGGTCGACCGCTTCGCGGATGTCTTTCACCCCACCCAGCACTGCGCTGATGGCAATAAAGTCCGCGTCAAACGCATGGGCCATTAAGCGCGCCAAAGTGGTCTTGCCCACGCCCGGCGGCCCCCACAAAATGCAGCTGTGGGGTTGGCCTGATTCAAACGCCACCCGCAGCGGCCTGCCGGGCCCGAGAAGGTGGGCCTGGCCCACCATCTCGCCCAGCGTGCGCGGGCGCAGGCGTTCAGCCAAGGGGATTTGGGGGGGCGCTTCAGTGGGCATGGCGCTACGATAGCGGCTTTGCAGCCGGGCACAGGAGTGCGGCGAATGGATCTGAAAAGTGGGATGGGGCTTGCGCGGTGGCGCCGCTTGGCATGCGCCATCAGTTTGGCCTGGGGGGTCGGCCCAGCGGGGGCACAGACGGCTGTGTCGTCGGCCCCTGCGCCCGCGTCGAACCCGTTCAACGACCCCTTTGTGCAGCTCACCCAAGGCCCCTTGCCCTGCCCCACGCCTGTCGGGCCGCTGTACACCGCTGCTGAGGTGCGCGAACAAGCACACCAGCGGGCCGAACGCGGCACCACCTGCTACCGCATGGGCCACTGCCGCTTGCCCAATTCGTACTTGTATGACGCGGACATCATCGCCCGGGTGCAACGCGCGGTGGCCGGCAGCGGCGCCTTTGAAGCCGACACCCGCATCTGGGCCTATGGCCAGCGGCGCTGGGTGTTCTTGCAAGGCTGTGTGCGCAGTGCGGCGCAAGCCCAGGCCATTGAACAACTGGTGAATCAGCTCGACGATGTGCAAGCCGTCGTCAATGAACTCGTTACGCTGCCTTAAGCGGTGCGCGGGTGCCCGGGGCCGTGAGAGCCGCCTCAGACAAAGGCGCGGCGCTGGTGTCCACCTGCATGCCGGGCTCAAACAGCTGCACCTGGTTGCGCCCTTGGCGCTTGGCGGCATAGAGCGCGGCGTCAGCGTCTTTCATCCACTGGGCCACGGAGATGGCCACATCGCCATCGGTACGCCGCAAGGCCGCCACGCCGATGCTGACCGTCACCGTTCGATCGCGCAGCAACGCGGCACGCTCCACCGCCGTGCGCAGGCCTTCGGCCAGCTTGATGGCGTTGGCTTCTGAGGTTTCAGGCAGCAGCAAGGTGAACTCTTCCCCACCGGCCCGGAAAAGCAAGTCTGGCTTGCGCACCCGTTGCTGCACCAGTGCTACCAGGGCTTGCAGCACATCGTCGCCCTGGTCATGGCCGAGTTCGTCGTTGATGCGCTTGAAGTAATCCACATCCAGCGTGACCAGCGTGGCGGGGCGGCCGTGGCGGTCATACAGCTCACGCGCCAAATTCAGGCAAGCGTCCATGTGGCGGCGGTTGAAGGCGCCGGTGAGCGGATCGCGCAGCGCTTGCTCGCGCAAGCGGCGTTGCAGCTTTTCCATCTGGTTGAGCAGCACGTTCAGGCTGACCAGCACCACCGTCATGGCAGCCACAAATCGGGTGGTGGTTTCCACGTCTAACTGCACCACCGCAATGGCCGTGGCACTGGCCACCAGCAGCCCCATGCACCAGTTCGCCACCATGCGCGGCAGCGCAAAGAAGAAGAACATGGCCGCCGGAAAACACCACATCAGCCCATAAAAGCCTTGAGTGGCCACCGACATCACCACGGCCACGGCCCCGGGCAAGAGCACCCAGCCAAACGACATGATGGGCCTGCGGCGCAGCCGAATAAGCCATGCGTTCAGGCCCAGCACACCCACCGCAAGCGACATCGCACTGCCCAACAGCGGGCGGCCCTGAATGAAATGGTTCACCGCAAAAGGCAGCAGACACACCAGGGCAATCAAGGCCAATGGCAGCTGCGAGCGCTGGCGCAGTTCGCCCAACGGGTCACTAGATAGGTCAGCCAAGCGCCTCATAGCACCCTATGGTCAACAGCCAAGCGCTGCTTGAACACCCGGGCAAACCACGGTGAAACGCCGATGCGGGCTGTGTCAGCGGCTGTGCGCCCCACGCATCCTCTTCGGATGCACCTGCCCCCTGCGGGGCGTGATAGGCCCAGCGGGGCCAAGGCTTTGCCAAGTCACGCATGATCAACGGCAATTGAACTCAAGAGTCTGCTATGCGACCCAATCGTTTTTATGCTGCTGCCACCTCGTTTGTGGTGGCCGCCTTGGCCGCCACACCTGCTGCTGCCCAAAGCGCCAACCCGCCCGCGCTGCCCTTGTGGGAGTTGGGAGGCGTGGGTTTTGGCGTGTCGCAGCAGGCGTATCCCGGATCTGATCAACGCGTCACCCGTGGCCTGGCGCTGCCCTATGTGGTCTACCGCGGCCAGTGGCTGCGGGCTGATCAAAACACCGCCGGGCTGCGGGCCTTGAAAACCGACCGCTTTGAGTTGGACGTGGGCGTGTCGGGCTCATTTGGCAGCAGCAGCGACGACATCACCGCCCGGCGCGGCATGCCCGACCTGGGCACCCTGATCGAATTTGGCCCACGCCTGAAAGTCAACTTAGGCGAGTGGGCCGATGGCAAATGGCGCATCGATTTGCCGGTGCGCGGCGTGTTTGATCTCGAAGACGGTCTGCGCCACAAAGGCAGCGCGTTTGAACCCGAGTTGGTTTATTCCCGGCGTGCCGACGGCGGCTGGCGCTACAGCACCAGTGTGGGCGCCCTGGTGGCTGACACCAAGCTGGCCAATCACTTTTACGGCGTAGCACCCCGATTTGCCAATGCCGCCCGGCCCGTCTACAGCGCCAAATCAGGCCTGGTGGGTTGGCGCGTGGGCGTGGCCGCCAACAAAAGCTTGACGCCTGATTGGCAGCTGTTTGGCTTTGTGCGGGCCGACAGCGTCTCAGGCGCGGCCAACCGCGCGAGTCCGTTGGTCAAGCAAACCACCGGCTTTACCGCTGGCATTGGCGTGGCCTACACCTGGATGCGCTCCAGCGAGCGTGGCACCGACTGATTGCGCTGAGCAGCAAAAGCCTACTGACGTAGCACCGAAGCCCCAGCCGGCGGCGTAAACCGAAACGCATCCACCGCCAAGGCCGCGTTGACCTGCACGTTGGCAAATGTCAGCCGCGAGCGCTGCCCAAAGCTGTCCACGATGTCCAACGCGGCCAAGGCGGGCGCCCCGCCCGCAGCCGCCGCGCGAAAGCCCACCCGCACGGCCACCAGCTGCGCGTCTTTGCCGCGCGGGGTGGCCACCACCCACAGCAAGCCGTCTTCAGGTGCGCCGTCAGCCAGTGCGAAAGCCTGGCGCAGCGCAGCCAAGTCAGCGCTGGATGCAATCAGTGCCGCAGGCGTTTGCCCCAGCACCTGGGCCTGGGCGCGGGCGGTGACTTGGTTCAAATCCACGTCATGCACCCACAGGGTTTGGCCGTCAGCCACGATGGTTTGCTCAAAGGGGCGGCGGTAGTCAAAGCGAAATCGATCGGGCCGGGCAAAGGCAAAGGTGCCGCTGCTGGTGCGACTGCGTGGGGCTGCGCCGTCGCGGCCCGGCACGGTGACGGTCTGGGTGAAGTCAGCCCGGGCGCTGCGCGTGTTGCGCACAAAGGCGTCCAGTGCGGCTAGTCCAGCGCCGGGTGGGGACGACGGGGCCGAGCCAGACGCGGCGCCCTGCGCTGCAGGCACTGAAGGGTTTTGGGCCTCTTGCGGCGTATTCACGCCCGAAGCAGCTACATTTTTTGTAGCAAAGGCTAAGAAGGCAGCAAAGGGCACCGACAGGGCTGCGCGGCGGTTGAATGGGGCTTGCATCGCGCTTGGGGCCTGCCCTATTCCGCCCGGTTGGGCACGAGGATTTCGCGCTGGCCCGAATTGCTCATGGCGCTCACCAGCCCGGCTTTTTCCATGTCTTCCACCAGCCGCGCGGCGCGGTTGTAGCCAATCTTCAAATGCCGCTGCACCAACGAAATGCTGGCCTTGCGGTGCTTGAGCACCACTTCCACCGCCTGGTCGTACATCGGGTCTTTTTCGCCGCCCGCGTCACCGCCGCCTGCGCCTGCGCCTGCGGTGGCGTCATCGTCATCAAGCACGCCGCCTTCGAGCACGCCTTCGATGTAATCAGGCTCGCCTTTTGATTTGAGGTAGGCCACCACGCGGTGGACTTCTTCGTCGCTCACAAACGCGCCGTGTACTCGCACCGGAAAGCCGGTACCGCTGGGCATGTACAGCATGTCGCCCATACCCAACAAGGCTTCAGCGCCCATTTGGTCGAGGATGGTGCGGCTGTCAATTTTGCTGCTGACTTGGAAGGCGATGCGCGTGGGAATGTTGGCCTTGATGAGCCCGGTGATGACATCCACGCTGGGCCGCTGGGTGGCCAAGATCAGATGGATGCCCGCTGCGCGCGCCTTTTGCGCCAGGCGGGCAATGAGCTCTTCAATCTTTTTGCCCACCACCATCATCAAATCAGCCAGCTCATCAATCACCACCACGATGTGAGGCAAGCGGGTGAGCGGCTCGGGCGCTTCGGGCGTCAGGCTAAACGGGTTGGGCAGGTGTTCGCCGCGCTGCTTGGCGTCGTCAATTTTGACGTTGTAACCCGCCAAATTTCGCACACCCAGCTTGCTCATCAGCTTGTAGCGGCGCTCCATTTCGCCCACGCACCAGTTCAGGCCGTTTGCGGCTTGTTTCATGTCGGTGACCACGGGCGCCAGCAGATGCGGAATGCCTTCGTACACCGACATCTCAAGCATCTTCGGGTCAATCATCAACAGGCGCACGTCGCGCGCTTCGGCTTTGTAGAGCAGGCTCAAAATCATGGCGTTGATGCCCACGCTTTTGCCCGAACCGGTGGTACCCGCCACCAGCACGTGCGGCATCTTGGCCAAGTCAGCCACCACCGGCGCGCCAATGATGTCTTTGCCCAAGCCCATGGTGAGCAGGCTCTTGGCGTCGTTGTAGATCTGCGAGCCCAAAATTTCGCTCAAGCGAATGGTTTGGCGTTTGGCGTTGGGCAGCTCCAGCGCCATCAGGTTTTTGCCCGGAATGGTCTCAATCACGCGGATGGACACCAGGCTTAAGCTGCGGGCCAGGTCTTTGGCCAAGCCCACGATTTGCGAGCCTTTCACCCCCGTGGCAGGCTCGATCTCATAGCGGGTGATGACCGGGCCTGGGGCGGCCGCTACCACGCGCACTTGCACGCCAAAGTCAGACAGCTTTTTCTCAATGAGTCGGCTGGTCATCTCCAAGGTGTCGGTGGACACGGTCTCTTGGCGGCGCTCGGCGCCGTCCAGCAAATCCACCTGCGGCAGCTTGTTGTCAGCCAGTTCATTGAACAGCGGGGCCTGGCGCTCTTTGGCCACGCGGTCGCTAGCCACGATGGGCGGCGCAGGCGGGGCGATTTGCACCGTGGGCAGGGTGGGCGCCGTGGCGCGGGCGGTTTCCAGCCCCGGCAACTCACCCAGGGCCGCGCCGCTACGGTCTACCGGGGTATTGGCGGGGCGTGTGCCTGCCGCGGGCGTGGCCCATGATGGCTCCAGCGCTACCGGCGCACCCGGCCCGCCAGCGTGCACGCTGTCGCGCTCACGTGCTGCGGCACGGCCAATGGCTAGGTCTTGCGCTTGTTCGCGTCGGGCGCGCCAGCGTTGCACCCGGTCGTCGACCCACCCGCCCAGGGTTTCCACACAGCGCACCCAAGAAAAACCAAACACGAGCGGCGCCGCGATCACGCCCAAGGCAATGCCGGTGAGCCCAGAGCCCGTAAAGCCCAAGCCCGCCTGCGCCCACGGGCCGATGGTGTAGCCCAGCAGCCCGCCCGCATGGCCCGGCAGATGGCTTTCCCAGCGGTACAGGCGCGTCCATTCCAGAGCACAACTGGCCAGCACCAACAGCAGCAGGGCCAAGACCACCAGCCAAGCCGGTCGGCGCACCCACAGGCTGGCCGCAGGCTGCGCGCCCCGCCAACTGCGCCACACCGCGCGGCCCCAGGCCCAAGCACCAGCCAGGGGCAGCCACCACACCGACAGGCCCAAGGTGGCATAGCTCACATCGGCCACCCAGGCGCCCAAGCGGCCCACCCAATTGCGCGTGGCGCCCCCGTCGCCAGTGGTGGTGAAGGCCGGGTCTGCGGGGCTGTAGCTCAGCAGGGCCAGCCACCACACCAACAAAGCACCCAGCACCACCACTGCCAGTGTTTCTTGCAACAGGCGCGCCAAGCCGGGGCGGCCACTGCCACCGTCACCTTCGGCCGCGCCGCCTTGCAGTGTGTTGAGCGAATAGGTCATGGCACGCGCCGCATCAATGCATCCGTCTAGTCATTCATCAATTGGCAAACGCGTCGCGCCGCTCGCGGATGACGGTGTTGCCCTGCTCATCCACCACCACAAAGCCCGCCAGCTCAAACTCTTTCATCACCCGGCTGACCATCTCGCGGCTGGCGCCCACCATCTTGGCAATGCCCTGGCGCGACACCCGGCCGCGAATGAACAGCGTGCCGTCGGCGCCCGTTTCGGCGTTTTCCACCAACGCCCGCGCCACCCGGCCATACACGTCAAACAGGGCCAGCGACTCAATGCGCGAATCAGCGCGCCGCAGCCGCTTGACCAAACCCACCATCACCGCATGCGCTAGCGACCGCGTGTCAGGCATGCAGGCCATGAAGTCGGCGCGGCCCAGCACCAGGGTGTCTACGGGTGTTTCGCAAGTCACCGTGGCCGAATGCGGCTTGTTGTCGATCAGGCTCATTTCACCAATGCAGTCGCCCATGCTCAGGTTGGCCAAGATCACTTCGCGCCCACGCCGGTCTGAGGTGCTCACCCGCGCCTTGCCCACCATGATGATGTACAGGGCATCTGTTTTTTGGCCGTGCTCGACGATGCAGGCGTTGCGCCGAAAACGGCGCTTGACCACCGCATCGGCCACGGTTTGCGCCTGACGGTCAGTCAGCATGGAAAACAGCGGAACGCGGCGGATCAGATCGAGATTGCTCAACATCGACATCGTGTGGGTGCTCCCGAGCGGCTTTTGAACGAGCTGGCCTGCTGCGCCCCAACACGCCAGCCGGGGCCTCGGCTTCTACAATCGCGCCGCATTTCAACATGGTGGGCCGCGCGCCTTTGCATGGCGCGGTGGCACCGACAGGCGATGCAGTTGCCGACTCTTTAAGAATCCTGCGGCGACTCAAACTGTACAACCCCGGTGCCAGCGGCGCCGTCCGTCTCGCGCGACACTGCCTCGAGGGCTCTGCCTCGGTTAGCCACCAGCGCCCACGTTCTGCCTTTTTTGCACTTTCACCCCACGCATTGACATGAGCCAACACACCCATTCAACGGTTCTGATCTTGGGCTCCGGCCCGGCTGGCTACACCGCTGCGGTGTATGCCGCACGCGCCAACCTCAAGCCGATGCTCATCACCGGTATCGCCCAGGGTGGCCAGTTAATGACCACCACCGATGTGGACAACTGGCCCGCTGATGCCGACGGGGTGCAAGGGCCCGACCTGATGGCGCGCTTCTTGGCGCATGCCGAGCGCTTTGACACCCAAATCGTGTTCGACCACATCCATACGGTGGACTTCAGCAAGCGCCCATTCACTTTGGTGGGCGACTCGGCCACTTACACCTGCGACGCGCTCATCATTGCCACTGGCGCATCGGCCAAGTACCTGGGCCTGGACAGCGAGCAAGCCTTTATGGGCAAAGGCGTGAGCGGCTGCGCCACCTGTGACGGTTTTTTCTATCGCGGCGAAGAAGTCTGTGTGGTGGGCGGCGGCAACACGGCCGTGGAAGAGGCGCTGTACCTGTCCAACATCGCCAAAAAAGTCACCCTCATCCACCGGCGCGACAAGTTCAAGGCCGAGGCGATTTTGGTGGACAAACTCATGTCCAAAGTGGCCGAAGGCAAGGTGGAACTGAAGGTGTTCCATACCCTGGACGCGGTGCTGGGCGACGACTCCGGCGTGACCGGGGTGCGTGTGAAATCCACCCAAACCGACGCCACCGCCGACATTGCGCTCAAGGGCTGCTTTATCGCCATTGGCCACCAGCCCAACACCGACATCTTCAACGGCCAGTTGGAAATGAAAGGCGGCTACATCGTCACCCGCAGCGGCCTGGACGGCCTGGCCACCATGACCAGCGTGCCCGGTGTGTTTGCCGCCGGTGATGTGCAAGACCACATCTACCGCCAAGCCATCACCAGCGCGGGCACCGGCTGCATGGCCGCCTTGGATGCACAGCGCTTTTTGGAGCAGCAGCAGGCCTGAACCCCGCGCCTAGAACTCGCGCAGGCTGTCACGCACACAGCGGCTCACACGCTAACGCTATAATGCTGGGTTTTCCGCGCTGCAGTGTCAGCGCCCAAACGGGCGCCTAACTCTTCGCGGCAGGGTCACCGCCCCCCTGATTCTTTGTAAGCGGCGAGGTGAGGCTTCGCGGTTGCTCAAAGCGCGCCATGTATGCATGCATGGCGCTTTTGCTGCCAATCCGGCCGGTGTGCACAACGGGAGTTTTCAAACCATGGCACGCGTATGTGAAGTGACGGGCAAAGGCCCGCAAGTGGGCAACAACGTATCCCACGCCAACAACAAGACCAAGCGTCGTTTTCTGCCTAACCTGCAGTACCGCCGTTTCTGGATCGAATCAGAAAACCGCTGGATTCGTCTGCGCGTGAGCAACGCCGCTTTGCGCTTGATCGACAAAAACGGCATTGAAGCCGTGTTGGCTGACCTGCGCGCGCGCGGCCAAGCCTGATTCGTTATCCACCCAACAGCACTGAAGGAGTATTGCCATGGCTGCCAAAGGCGGACGCGAAAAAATCAAGCTCGAATCCACAGCGGGCACCGGTCATTTCTACACGACCGACAAAAACAAAAAGACCATGCCCGAGAAGATGGCCATCATGAAGTTTGACCCCAAGGCACGCAAACACGTGCAGTACAAAGAGGTCAAGCTCAAGTAAGCGCCTCGCTTGCTGAGATGTGTCGGGGCCGCCGCCCCAATAAAAAAGCCGCCCACTTGGGCGGCTTTTTTCGTCTGAGCGCGCAGTAGCGCCCGTTGGTCAGGCCGTGGCGCGAGCGGCGCGCAGCGTCAGGCTGAACTGGCGCAAGGCCTCTACGCCGCTGGCTTCTGCACGCAAACACCAGTCTTTCAAATCAGCGGCCAGTTGTTCGCGGCTGCGACCGGTGTTGAGCCACATCTGACGAAGCTCCTCGCGCATCTGCACCATCTTGTCGAGGCTGGGGTAGCTGTGGCGGGCGCGAGCCAAGGCGTCACGCGCGAAAGCGGGTACGCGATCAGCATCGCGCGGCAGCCAGCGGCGGGCCACTTGCAGCGCACTGGCGTCGCCGAGGTCCGACGTGCGCGCCTTACCCTGCTGCGCACGCTGCTTGAGCGTGGCGATTTCATCTTTGCAGGCTTGGCGCATGTCGCGGGCATAGCGGGCCATCAGCTCATAGCGGTTGGCGATCAGTGCTTCTAGCGTTTCGTGATCAGCTGCGGGCTTGACCACCGCACCGGCTTGCATCTTGGGCGGCACCTTGCGCACTTGGGCCAGCCCCAGGCGCTGCATCACGGAGATGTACACCCAGCCCACGTCAAATTCATAGGGCTTGACCGAAAACTTGGCCGAGGTGGGATAGGTGTGGTGGTTGTTGTGCAGTTCTTCGCCACCGATGATCAGGCCCCAAGGCGAAATGTTGGTGCTGCTGTCAGGCGCTTCAAAATTGCGGTAGCCCCAGTAGTGGCCAATGCCGTTGATGACGCCCGCCGCCGTGATGGGAATCCACAGCATCTGCACCGCCCACACCGCCGCGCCAATGGCGCCAAACAGCGCCAGGTTCACCACCAGCATCAGGCCCACGCCTTGCCAAGTAAAACGGCTGTAGACGTGGCGTTCGACCCAATCGTTCGGTGTGCCATGGCTGTAACGGGCCACCGTGTCGGCGTTGGCGGCTTCGGCGCGATACAGCTCAGCGCCGCGCAGCAGCACGGTTTTGATGCCGCGGGTTTGCGGGCTGTGGGGGTCTTCTTCGGTTTCGCACTTGGCGTGGTGTTTGCGGTGGATGGACACCCATTCGCGCGTGATCATGCCGGTGCCGATCCACAACCAGAGCCGAAAGAAATGCGCCACTGCAGGGTGCAAGTCCAGCGCCCGATGGGCCTGGTTGCGGTGCAAATAGATGGTGACCGCCGCAATCGTGATGTGGGTGGTCAGCAGGGTGTACAGCAAGACTTGCCACCAGGTGGCGTCAGTCAGGCCCACCGCCAGCCACTGCACGGCAGCGTCAAACAGGGGCGATTGCAAATCGAACATGGGTTTTTGCTCTCTGAAGGGACAGACGGGTTTGAGCGCTTGTCGCACCCCGTGGTGGGGCTTGCGGCGTCAGGCATGGCGCACGCGTGAGCAGCGGCGCGGCGCCTGAGGCACCTCTTCTTGTGGGTTTTCCCGCAGTTTACCCGGCAGAACCCGAGTGAACTAGGTGGACAACCCGATTTGCTTGAGCCGTTTGCGCAGGGTCAAGCCGCGCGCTGCCACACCGCGGCAAAGAAGCCGTCGGTGGCATGGCGGTGCGGCCACAAGCGAAGATGGCCCGCTTCAGTCACCAGCTCAGCTGCGTTGGCGATGTGGGGGCCGAGCGCGTCGGCTGCTGGCAGGGCGTGCAGCGTCACGCCCGCCTGCGCGCAGGCCGCCTGCACCGCCTGCGCCACGGCTTCGTTTTCAGCTTGCAGCAAGCTGCAAGTGGCGTACACGAGCCGCCCGCCAGGTTTGAGCAGCCGCGCCGCTGACACCGCAATCGCTTGTTGCAAGGCCACCAGCTCGGCCATCTCAGCGGGCCTAAGTCGCCACTTCAAATCAGGGTTGCGGCGCAGCGTGCCCAGGCCAGAACAAGGTGCGTCCACAAGCACGCGGTCAATCTTGCCGCTCAAGCGCTTGATGCGGTCGTCGCGCTCGTGGGCAATAGCCACCGGGTGCACATTGCTTAAGCCGCTGCGGGCCAGGCGCGGCTTGAGCGCATCCAGCCGGTGCGCGGACACATCCATGGCGTACAAGCGCCCGGTGTTGCGCATCAAAGCCCCCAGCGCCAGCGTTTTGCCGCCCGCCCCCGCGCAGAAGTCCACCACCATTTCGCCGCGCTTAGGCGCTAGCAGCAACGCCAGTAGCTGTGAGCCTTCGTCTTGCACCTCAATGGCGCCACGGGTAAAGGCCGCCAGTTTGTTGAGCACAGGCTTGCCCTGCAGCCGCAGGCCCCAGGGCGACCAGCGAGAAGCTTGGGCTTGCAGGCCAGCGGCGTGCAGCTCGGCCAGCACCTCGTCGCGCTTGGCGTTGAGTGCGTTCACCCGCAGGTCCAGCGGGGCGGTTTGCAAGAGACTGGCGGCCAGGGCGTCAAAGTCAGCGCCCACCTCGGCGATCAGCGCTTGGGCAATCCAGTCGGGCAGGTTGTGCCGGTGCGGCGCCAAACCGTCGGCCGGGTTCATGGCCAAAGCGGCTTGCAGCCAGGTGCGTTCATGCGGCTTGACAGCGCCCAGCACAAAGTCCAAGGCGCCGGGCACCAGGCCGTCGCGCGTGGCCATGGCCCAGCCCAGCAGAGCCAGCCGACGCGGCATGGCACCCAAGGCGCGGCCGTCACCGCTGCGCGCCAAATGCTCCAGCCACAGCCGCCGGCGCAGCACCAAGTAAGCGCTTTCTGCCAGCACCGAGCGCTCACGCGGACCCAGTTGCTTGTGGTGGCGAAAGTGGCGGGCCACCACCGCATCGGCCGGGTGTTCAAAAGGCAAGAGCTCGGCCACTAACTGGGCGATCTGATCCAGCAGCGCGGTGGGGTGCATGGGGGCTTGCGGCGAGAAAGGCGGAAATCGTTAGAAAGAAAAACGGGCCTAGCGCCCTATTTAATTGCCGAAATGGCTACATTTTTGATAGCAAATCAGCCACCACGCGGGGGTAGAGCACATGCTCTTGGCTCAGCACCCGCGCGGCCAGTTGATCAGCCGTATCACCGCTGAGCACTGGCACCACCGCTTGCCCCAAGATGGGGCCGTGGTCGAGTTCGGCTGTCACCCGGTGCACGGTGGCGCCGGCCGCTGCGCAACCTGCCTCGATGGCCCGTTGGTGGGTGTTTAAACCCGGGAAGGCCGGTAGCAGCGAAGGGTGGATGTTCAGCAAACGGCCCTCGTAGCGCGCCACAAAGCCGGGCGTCAAGATGCGCATAAAGCCCGCCAGCAGCACCAGGGCTGGTTGGTGGCGATCTATCTCGGTGGCCAGTGCGGCGTCAAAGCTTTCGCGGTCCGCAAAGGCTTTGTGCGACACCACCGCCGTGGCCACACCCGCCTCGGCCGCCCGCTTGAGCCCCAAAGCGCCCGGCACATTGCCGATGACCGCGGCCACGCGGGCGCCAAAGCGAGTGGCCCATTCGTCTCGTTGGGCCGCGCGCAGCAACGCCAGCATGTTGGAGCCGCCGCCTGAAATAAGGATAACGATGTGTTTCATGCGCTGTGTAGGGCCGCGATTATGGGCTGCGGCCTGTCGCCGCCCGGACAGCGCGCCACGCAAAAACGAACGACCGTGCTAAAACCACTAATTGCCTATTTGTGCAAGTCCAACGCACGGAGACTGTCCCCATGGATTTGGCCTACACGCCTGAAGAAATTGCTTTTCGCACCGAGGTACGCGACTGGGTGCGCACCCACCTGCCCGGCCCCATCTCCACCAAGGTGCATGCGGGCACGCGGCTCACCCGCGACGAAATGCAAGACTGGGCCCGCATCCTGGGCAAAAAGGGCTGGCTGGGCTGGGGTTGGTCCAAGCAGTTTGGCGGCCCAGGCTGGAACGTGGTGCAGCGCCATTTGTTTGAAGAAGAATGCGCCTTGGCCGGTGCGCCCCGCGTGATTCCGTTCGGCCCGATCATGGTGGCGCCGGTCATCATGGCCTTTGGCAACGAAGCCCAGCAGCGCCAGCACCTGCCGGGCATTGCCAGTGGCGATGTGTGGTGGTGCCAGGGCTACAGCGAACCCGGTTCGGGCTCTGATTTGGCATCACTTAAATGCCGCGCCGATCGCCAGGGTGACCACTACATCGTCAACGGCCAAAAAACCTGGACCACCCTGGGCCAGCACGCCGATTGGATTTTTTGCTTGGTGCGCACCAGCTCTGAAGGTAAGCCGCAAACCGGCATCAGCTTCTTGCTGATCGACATGAAAACCCCCGGCATCACTGTGCGCCCCATCATCTTGCTGGACGGCGAGCACGAGGTAAACGAAGTCTGGTTTGACAACGTCAAGGTGCCCGCTACCAATTTGGTCGGCGAAGAAAACAAGGGCTGGAACTACGCCAAATACCTGCTGGCCCATGAGCGCACCAACATCGCCGATGTGAACCGCGCCAAGCGCGAATTGGAGCGACTCAAACGCATCGCCAAAACCGAAGGCCTGTGGGATGTCGCCAGCGGCGGCGCGGCAGCCCAGCGCTTTCGCGACCAGATCGCCCTGCTGGAGGTGGACATCGTGGCGCTTGAGATGATGGTGCTGCGCGTCTTAAGCGCCGAGAAAAGCGGCAAGAGCTCGCTCGATATCGCGGGCCTGCTCAAGATTCGCGGCAGCGAGATTCAACAGCGCTACACCGAACTCATGATGCTGGCCGCCGGCCCCTTGAGCCTGCCCTGCATCTATGAGGCCATGGACGCGGGCTGGCAAGGCAACTTCCCCGGCGACGCGATGCACGCCGCGCCGCTGGCGGGCAGCTACTTCAACTACCGCAAGACGACGATTTACGGTGGTAGCAACGAAGTGCAACGCAACATCGTGGCGCAAACGGTACTCGGCTAGCCGAGTACCGTTTGCGCCGTTGGCTGACCCTTCGGCTCCCCCGCACCCCCTCCGGGAGGGGGCTCCACCTAGAGCTTCGCTGGATATTGATCATGGATTTCGACTTCACTGACGAACAAACCCAATTGGCTGACGCCACCCGCCGCTGGTGCGACAAGGCCTATACCTTTGATCGCCGCCGCGCCATCGTCAAAGCCGGTGGCTTTGATGCCGGCGTGTGGGCTGAGCTGGCCGATCTGGGCCTGACTGGCCTCGTCACCGACCCGGACCATGGTGGCATGGGCATGGGCGCCATTGATTGCATGGTGGTGCAGTTGGAACTGGGCCGTGCTTTGGTGATGGAGCCGGTAGCGCAATGCTGGATGGCCAGCACCGTGCTGCAGGCCCATGCGCCTACCGCGCTGCAGGCCAGCGCCCTGCCCGGAGTTGCTTCAGGGCAAAAAAAGGTGGCTTTCGCCCACCAAGAGCGCGCAAGCCGCTATCAATTAGATAGCGTTGCGACGCTGGCCACCGCTGGCGCTGGCGGCCACACGCTGACGGGCACCAAGCTCTTGGTGCCCCTGGGCCACCAAGCCGACGCTTTCATCGTGAGCGCACAGCTTGACGGCCAGCCCGCGCTGTTCTGGGTTGAGCGCAGTGCCGCAGGCGTCAGGGCCACGGGCTACATCACCCAAGACGGCAGTGCCGCAGGCGACCTGATGCTGCAAGCCGCCCCGGCCACCCTCGTCACCCGCGACGGCGTAGCCGCCTTGGAACTGGCGCACGACGTGGCCATTGCCGCCACCTGCGCCTATGGCGTGGGCGCCATGGAGCGCTTGCTAGAACTCACCGTGGACTACCTCAACACCCGCAAGCAGTTTGGGGTGGCCATTGGCACCTTCCAGGCGCTGCGCCATCGGGTGGCTGATGTCAAGATGGCTTTGGAATTGGCCCGCAGCATGAGCTTTTACGCCAGCTTGAAACTCGGCGCGCCCGCCGCTGAGCGCCGCCAAGCTCTGTCGCGCGCCAAGGTGCAATTGGGCCAATCGATGCGCCTGGTGGGTCAGCAATCGGTGCAGTTGCACGGCGGCATTGGGGTGACTGACGAGTACATCGCCAGCCACTATTTCAAGACGCTCACCCAGTTGGAAATGACATTTGGCGACACCCTACATCACCTGGGCGAAGTGGCCGAGCGCATGACCGACACCGCAGGCGCGGTGGCCTGATCAGGGCTTCAAAATGCCCAGCAGGTTGTAGTAGCTGTCGGTCCACAGTCTGAAGCCGGGCGTGGCTGCCAGCACCTGACCATGCTCGGCCAGCGCCGGACTCAGAGCGGCGGCTTGTTCAGGCCGCATCAGCACCACCCAGGTGCTGCGGCGGCACATCGGGTCACCCAAGCCAGCGGGCACCTCAAAGATGCGCGCCACCCAGCCCAGTTCAGCCGCCGCAGCGGCCACCACCGGGCGCATGTTCAGGTATTTATTGGTGATGTGCAGGGCCAGCAGCCCGTCGGGCCGCAGGTGTCGGATGTAGCTGCGCATGGCTTCAATCGTCAGCAAATGCGCGGGCACCGAGTCGCCTGAGAAAGCGTCCATGGCCAGCACATCAAAGGCCTGCGGGCTTTCAGCTTCCATCATCAAGCGGCCGTCGCCCAGCACATGGGTAAAGCTCGCTGCGGTGTCTTTCAGATAAGTGAAATCGCGCTCGGCCAGCGCAATCACCTGTTCATTGATCTCATACAGCCGATAGCGGTCACCCGCACGGCCATAGGCCACAAGCGTGCCCACACCGGTACCCAGCACGCCGATGTGGTGGGGCCGGTCAGCGGGTAGTGCGCGAATCACCCGGCCGATACCCGAGCGCTCGCAGTAGTACGCGCTGGCTTGGGTGCGATAGGGTGGGTTTAAGGCCTGCTCCCCATGCGCGATGCGGCCGTGTCGCATCATGCGTGTGGGGCCCAGCGCATCGTCTACATCTTGGGACACGCGCAGTTGGCCGTAGAAATTGCGCTCTACGCTCAGATAACCGCGCACATATTCAACTGAGGTCATGCCCAGTCGCACGCCGTAGGCCAGCAGCGCCACCAGCAGCACACCGCGCCACAGCGGACGCAGCTCGCGCCAAGTCACCCCCAGTACCAGCGCCGCGCACATCCACAGGCCCAGCGGCAATTCAAAGTAAGCGGTAAAGACGACTGGCGCCACCAAGCCCACAAACAGGCCGCCCAAAGCGCCGCCCACCGACATCATCAAATAAAACAGGGTGAGATGCTGCACCGGTGGTTTGCGGCGCACCAGTTCGCCGTGGCAGACCATGCAAAACACAAACAAGGCGGTGCACAGCAGCACCACTTGCCATTCGATGTCGATGCCGCCGTCCAGCACCCGGTCTACCGCCAAAAAAGCCAGCGGCAGCGCACCCATAAAGAGCCAGCGCACGTAGTAACGCGGCGCGTCAAACACAAAAATAAAGCTCAGCAGGTACAGGGCCAGCGGCAGCACCCAGAGAAAAGGAATCGGCGCCACGTCTTGCGTCAGGTGGCGGGTGAGAGCCAGCAACAGCAGCGAGGGCGTGGCCGCCAGCGCAATCCAGAGCGCACATTCACTGAGCTTGATGGGTTCAGCCACCGGCTGCGCGGCCGGGCTGCCAGGCGCAGGTGACGCCGCAAGCCCCGGCCCGGCCAGCGCCAGTGCGCTTAAGTGCCGCCACACAAACACGGCCGTAGCGCCGCAGGCCAGGGCAAAAGCGCCGTAGCCCGCACTCCACACCAAGGCTTGGTGGCCCACGGCCATAGCTGGCTCCACCAGAACCGGATAGCTAAGCAGCGCCAGCATCGACGCCAAATTAGACAGCGCATACAGCCGATAGGGCTGCGCCCCCGCGCCACTGCCCACCGTTTGGGCATACCAAGCCTGCATCAGCGGCCCGGTGGTGGACAGCAGCACATAGGGCACGCCCACCGCCCCGGCCAACACACCGAGCACCGCCAGGGTGGGGGTGTCAATCGCAGCGGCTTTCCACTCGGGGTTGGCCGCTACGGGCAGCAGCGCCAGGCTGATCAAAAGCAACACGCCGTGCAGCAGGGCTTGCCGATGGGGCTTCAGGGTTTTATGCAGCAGGTGCACATAGGCATAGCCCGCCAACAGCGCCGTCTGAAAAAAGACGATGCACACGCTCCACACCGAAGACGATCCGCCGAACCACGGCAAGATCATCTTGGCCACGATGGGCTGTATCTGAAACAGCAAGAAGGCCGACAGAAACACCGTCGTGGCAAATAGCAGCATGGTTGTCGCGCTGGTTGCCCCGCCTCAGTGGGGGGCCAGCGTTGTTGTGTGGCAGTGGGGCAAGACTGTACCCATGCGCGCATCGCCCCGGGCCAAGGGGGGTTCGCCCCTGGGGTCTTTGCCAAGGTGGCGCTTAGGCCCCGCCCGCCAGCGGGCCACGCAGTGCAGCGCCCCGAGCGGCTTCAGGCCACCAGCCGCGATGAGCGCGGCACATGCGCCAGCAAGAACTCCATCTGATCGGCCAAGATGCGTCGGTTGCGCAAAATAAAGTCTTCCCACAAGCTGGGCACATAAGGCGCATACAGCAGCGGCATGTGGGCCTGCTCGGGCGTGCGGCTGCCCTTGCGGTGGTTGCAGGCGCGGCAGGCGGTGACCACGTTCATCCAAGTGTCGCGGCCGTTTTGCGCAAACGGG
The DNA here is from genome assembly GCA_013297985.1 of Comamonadaceae bacterium. Lineage (GTDB taxonomy): Bacteria > Pseudomonadota > Gammaproteobacteria > Burkholderiales > Burkholderiaceae_C > JAAFIY01. The sequence goes on from JAAFIY010000039.1 coordinate 31,657, forward strand.
ATGATGTGCTCGCGCGTGAGCTCCGTTTCATGAAAATGGTCGCCGCAGTAGGCGCACACATTGCGGTCGCGGGCAAACAGCTTGGCGTTGGTCAGGCCGGGTTTGAGCTCAAACGGGTTGATGCCCGGCACGCCCCGGGTGCCGATGATGCTGCTCACCGTGATCACCGATTGCTGCCCCGTGCGCGCGTTGTGCCCGCCCCGAAACACCGCTACTGGCGAGCCGGTTTCCCAGCGCACCTCAT
>JAAFIY010000004.1 GCA_013297985.1 Comamonadaceae bacterium
GAATTGCGGACTCAACAACGGCCAACGCGCCACGGGCGAGCCCATCTACTTGGGCGGCATCGTCAGCAAAACCGGGCCCGATGACTTCAGCGCATCGGGCGCATCAGCCAACGCGTACTTTCGCTGCGTGAATGACAACGGCGGCATCCACGGTCGGCCCATCATCTACACCCAAGCCGACGACAAGTGGGACCCCAAGCTAGCGGCCGAGCTGGCCCGCCAACTCATCACCGAACGGCAAGTGGTGGCGATGGTGGGCGGCTCGAGCTTTGTGGAGTGTTCGGCCAACCAAGACCTGTACCGACAGCATGGCATCACTGCACTGGTGGGTACCGGCGTGCCGCGCCCGTGCTTTTTCTCGCCGCACATTGCAGCGGTCAATACCGGGCCAAGGATCTCCGCCACCATTGCCGCTCAGCATGCGGCAAGTCTTTCCAAGGCCAAGTCGGTGGTGTGTGTGGTGCACAACATCCCCGAGGTATCGCCGTGGGCCTGTGAGGGCGTGCGCGATTGGGCCCTTAAAGCGGGCCTGAAGGCCCAAGTCGTGGTGTTTGACATTGGCAAGTTCAACCCCACTGGGGTGCTCGATCAAGCGCTGGCGTCCAAGCCTGACTTGGTCGTTATCAATTTGCCGCGCGGCCTGCTGATTCCGCTGCTCAAAGAGGCGCGGGGCCGCAACGCACATCGCACGGTGATGTTTGCGTCATCTGCGCCGGCCTACAACCCAGAAGTGGATCGCGCTCTGGACGCCGAATGGAAAGATCGCCTGGTGGTCAATCTTGAATTCGCGCCCGTGGACAGCACCGGCCCAGACAACATGAACTGGCGCGCGGTCATGAACCGCTATGCCCTGCGCACTGACACCCGCGACGCGTTTTCACAAAGTGGCTATCTTGCGGCGCGGGTATTGACGCAAGCCATGCTGGGCTTGAAGCCCGAGCAAATCACCCGCCCGAACGTCAACGCGGCCATCCGCCGCATCCGCGACCTGCGCTCCGATATGTGGTGCCGCCCGTTTTATGTGGCCCCTGCCGGGCAGCGCAACAACGCCAACCACACGGGTGCTGTCGCGGTGTTCAATGGCAGTGGCTGGAACGTCTTGGCCAACCAATGCATTCAGGCCGCTGACCCAGAATTGACTGACGTGCTGGCCTCTGAGCGCCGCTTGGGTCTGTCGCGCTAAGCACGTGCGGCCGGCTTAAGCGCCACCAGCGCAATGCCTACCGCCACCAGGCCCACGGCGACACCCAAGCCCCAGGTAAACGACTCGCCCAGCCACAGCACCCCAATGGCCATGGCGCACAAAGGCGTGATGAAGACAAACGCCGACATCAAGGTGGCCGGGTAGCGAGTCAGCAACCACATCCACAGCAAGTAAGACGCAAAGGCTCCCACCACGGTCTGCACCAGCAGGGACACAACTGCAAAGGCCGACCACTGCGCGGGCCAAGTCTCGCCCAGCGCCCAGGCCAGCACGGGCAAAACGACGGCACTCACACCCACTTGATAAAACAACAAGCGTTCAGCACCCACTTGGCCTAAGCCTGACGCTCGAATCACGACGGTGGTCAGCCCCCAGGCCAAGCCCGCGCCCAGGGCCATCAAATCGGCTGCGAGTTCACTGTCGCCGCCTGCTGCGGTCAAGCCGCTCGCGCGGTGTTGTGCCAAAGCCAAGCCCACCGCCGCAAATGCGCAGACAAGTCCAACCCACTGCCAGCGCGATAGTCGCTCGGCGGGTACGGCATACGGCAGCAACAACGCCACCCAAAAAGGCGAGGTGTACAAAAACAAGGTGACCCGCGACGCGCTGCCGCTGCTCAGCGCCAAATAAAGCAGCGCAAATTCGAGCGCAAACAAGCCACCAGCCAACCACCCGGCCGCGCGCAGGCGCGCCGTGCCAGCGCCCGCTGCTGGGCGGGCAGGCACCAGCGCAATGCCGCGCCATTGGCACCACAGCCACAGCAACACAGCAGCTCCGACAAATCGCAGCGCCGCTTGGGTGATGGGCGGTACTTCTGCCACCGTGGCCTTGACCAACACCTGCTGAAAGCCCCAAAAGACGCAGCAAGCCAGCAGCAGCGCGATGGCAGTGGCGTCCAAGCGTTCGCGCCGCAGGGGCGGGCTCGCCGGCGGTTTGAAGTCAGCAGCGGGTTTCACAGCGGCCACGCAAAAAGACCCAACCGCTTTTCAATAAGTGGGGCATTAAACACATCGAAGAAGCCAGTTGCTATTAAAACAATAGCTGTCTAGGCAATTAAACAGGGCGGTACAGCCCAAAAGCCCAAGTGGCTGTTTAGGAAGACAACGGCAGTTCGGTGTAGAAGCGCCCCCCATGAAACAACAGCGGGCTTGCCCCAGGCGCATGCGCGCAGCGCAGCACCTCGGCCACAAAAATCACATGGTCGCCCTCGGCATAGCGGCTGCGGTTGCGACATTCAAAATGCGCTGCGGCCCCGCGCAGCAAGGGCGCGCCACCCATGCCGCTGTCGTGCTCAAGCCCACTCCAACGATCTAAATCGCGGGCCGCAAAGCGCTCAGCCAAGCCGCGCTGGTCGGCCGCCAAGATATTGATGGCGTAGTGCTCTACTTGGCTCATGACCGCCATCGAGCCCGCTGACTGCGACAAGCTCCACAACACCAGAGGGGGCGACAGCGACACCGAGTTGAACGAGTTGGCTGTCAAGCCCACCCGCTCGCCCTGCGCCGATTGCGCCGTGACGATGGTGACGCCGGTCGCAAACATGCCGAGCGCTTGGCGAAACGCAGCTGTGGTAGGTGGCGCTAAGACAACGCGAGCGATGGAATCGAGTGGCATGGACATCTGTGCACTGTACGCAAGCCGCGCCTTTCGCGCCCGCCTGGGGGCAAGCCGGGATAGGCAAGGCTGGCGAATGGGCTGCAACATCTAGCGCTTGTCGCTATCCTCTAAGGTGGAATTTCCAGCGCGGCTGGCCCAGTGTTTGTTTGTTGCCCCCTGTGATCAAAACCCTCCAACTGCAGTCTGTTTCGCGGCTTTTCTTCGGCGCAGTCGCACTGGTGCTGCTTGTCAACTTGAGCCTGCTCGCCTTGATTGCCTCAGCGGGCCGCAGCTCGCAGTCGGCACTGCAGCGCTTTGGCGAAGCCCACACCGTGATCGACCGGTTGGTGGACGAAACCCACTTGCTTAACCAAGCCGTCATGGGTTACCTGCAAACCGGGCGCGTGCACTATTTGGATGTGTACTTTGCGATTACCGAGGTGCGCACCGGAGAGCGTGAAGGCCCCAAGGCCGATGACCCGGTGCGCTATTGGCGCGATTTACTGGCCCTGAACCAGCCGCCCGAAGTGCCGCAAGGCCAAGTGGCGCGCTCCAATGACTCGCTGAGCTTTGTCAATCGCTTGCGTCAGCTTCAATTTCGGCCCGGCGAGGTCGAAGCTGCCCAACGATTCATGACCTTAGCCGAGCAAATGCAGGGCGAGGAAAAGGTCGCATTTGCCATCGCCGAGGGCCTGTACAACCCGGCCACGCGGGCATTCACAGATGCCAAGCCCGATAGGGCTGCCGCGCTCGCGCGGCTGTACGCGCCGTCCTATATCGCGCTGCAGCACAAGATGGGTGGCGCGATTCAGGCGTTTGTCTCGCTGGTGTCTGAGCGGGTAGCAGCCGATAGCCGCAAGGCCGAAGACGATCTGCAACGCTGGGTGATCTTGGCATTTGCCATCAACGTATTGCTGTTGCCTTTGGTGTTTGGCGCGGCTGTCGTGGTGCGCTCGCGCGTGTTGGACCCCATCCGAACCTTGGTGTGGCAGGCGGGTGAGTTTTTGCGTGGTCAGTACCGCGCGCGCCCCAGCACCGAACTGGCGACGGTGCACGAGGTGCATGTGCTGAGCAACACCCTCAACGCCATGTCCAACGCCATTGACGACGATTTGCGTCGGCGTGACCGCGCTCAGCGCGAGCTTGCTCAGGCGCGCGACGCCGCTGAAGTGGCAGATCGCGCAAAGAGTGCGTTTTTGGCCAACATGAGCCACGAGATCCGCACGCCCTTGAACGCGATTCTGGGCATGGCGGCGCTGGCCATGCAGACCCCATTGAATCCGCAGCAGCGCGACTACCTCGAGAAAGTGACTTCGGCCTCCGAGCACCTGCTGGCCCTCATCAACGACGTGTTGGACTTCTCCAAGATTGAAGCGGGCCGCATGACGCTCGAGCAAACCCCGTTTGCGCTCGAAGAAGTGGTCAACCGAGCAGTGAGCCTGGTGCGCCAGCAGGCGCACGACAAGGATCTTGAGCTCTTGTGCGATTTCGCTGACGGCGCCCTGATCGGCGCTGGCGGACACGTCCGAGGCGATCCTTTGCGACTGGGTCAAGTGCTGGCGAATTTGCTGAGCAACGCGGTCAAGTTCACCAGCGTGGGCCACGTCACCTTGACGGTAGACACAGATGCCCAAGCCGTGGTGGTCGACAACCAAGTGGCCCTTGAGTTCATGGTGCGCGACAGTGGCATTGGCATGAGCGAAGCGCAAATTGCCAGCCTGTTTACCGAGTTCTCTCAGGCCGACACCTCGACCACGCGGCGCTTTGGCGGCACGGGGCTTGGGCTTTCCATCAGCAAGCGCTTGGTTGAGTTGATGGGCGGGCGTATTGAGGTGTCCAGTACGGTCAACGAAGGTTCGGTCTTTGCCGTGCGCCTGCGGTTGCCCACCTTGGATGCACCCGGCCCGACCATCACCCTCAAAGACGTGGACCGACTGCGGGTGTTGGTGGTAGAGGACCACGCCATGACCACCCGAGTACTCACGCAGCTGTTGGCCCGCCTGGGTGTGGGCACCACGGGCACCATTCGAGCAGTGCACACCGCGCGGGCGGCGATGGACGAGCTCACCCAAGCCGAGTCCGAAGCCAAGCCATTTGACCTGTTGCTGCTCGATTGGATCTTGCCCGACATGGAGGGCGAGGTGGTGCTGCGGCACCTGGCGAGCCTGCGCAGCCGTCCACGCACGGTGTTGGCCAGCGCCTACCTGTCGCCCGCGATTGTGGAGACCGCGAGCAAGTACGGTTGCACCGAGCACCTTGAAAAACCGATCTTGCCGCGCGAGCTCATTCGTCTGTGGCAACCGGCTGAACCCCAGTCGCGCGAACGCGCGGGCGACAGCCTGCGACTCGACGGCATGCGGGTGCTGCTGGTGGAAGACAACGCTCTCAACCGGCAGTTGGCCTTGGAGTTACTGCGCCAGCGCGGCGCCAAACTCAGCACCGCGTTGGACGGCGCGGAGGCCGTCGAACGCCTGGTGCATGACGGCCCCCAGGCCTTTGACATCGTTTTGATGGACCTGCAAATGCCGGTGATGGACGGCATCGAAGCCACGCGGCGCATCCGCGAACGCACCGAGTTCAACGCCTTGCCCATCGTAGCCATGACGGCCAACGTGCTACCCGAAGAACGCGAGCGTTGCCTGAGCGTCGGCATGCAAGGCCATGTGCCCAAGCCCTTCCGGCTCAATGAGCTAGTGGCCTTGATGCGCCGACTAGCCCCCGATGCCGCCCCCACGGCCACCCGTGGCACTGGCGCGCCCAATGACCCGCGCCAAGCCATCGCCTCGGTCTACAACCCCAACTGGGTAGAGGCGCCTTCTGAACCATTGCCTGCGCCCAACCGCGTCAGTGCGTGGTTGAACTCTTCGGATCTCACTGGGCTTACTGGGCACCGCGGTGCTTCGGCGCCCGCAGCCAGCGCGCCTAGCCAGGCAGCCTTTGATTTGAGCGTGTTGCTCGAGCACTGCATGGACGACAACGAGCTGGCAAGTCAGGTGCTTACGGGCATCTCGGCCGACTATTCGGCGGGCTTGGCCGAGTGGCGCCAGTGGCTGGCGGACGGGCAGTGGACGCCCTTGGTGCGCGCCGCCCATACGCTCAAGGGTTTGGCGGGCACGCTGGGGGCTTCGCGCATGCGCGAAGCCGCTTTGGCGCTAGAGCACATGGCCCGCTCGCAACAGCTGGCCGATGCGCATGCGATGCTGGATCGACTCAGTGTCGACCTGCAACAGGTGCTCGCCGATATTCCAGCCGCTCAACAACACTTGGCCCACAGTGGGTTGGCCAATGCCTCGCCGGCGGCTTTAGACCCTGATTTGAAGAGTTTCGCGCGGTTGATTCGAGACAGTGACGCCACCGCTGTTCAGTGGTGGGGCTTGAACTCGCTCAAGGCCACCGACACGCTGGGCCGCAAGGCCACCCATCAAATCGACTCCGCTTTGGCACGGCTCGACTTTGACGCCGTGCGCTTGGCACTGGAGCGCGCGGGTGTGACCGAGTCTGTAACGACCCCCAACACGCTTAGGTAGCCACGATGCAGAACCTCCTGGTCGGCTCGACGGTGCGGCGCCCCGCTAGGCATATCCCGTTAGGACGCAGTGACGAGCGCCAGCTCGTCGGTGGGTTTTTCGGGCGCGTTGCCTTGGCTTTGGTCTGGGCGCTCACGTCGGCCGCAAGTGTCGCCGCCGAAGGGCTCGCCTTAAGTGGATTTGGCACCCTCGGATGGGCGCGCTCAGATCGGCCCTATGCCTATCAACGCTTTGTTGATGATGGTGGCAGCTGGTCACGCGATACGCGGTTTGGCCTGCAAGCCGACTGGAGCTTGCCCAATGCGTTTTCGCTCACCCTGCAAGGTCGGTTAGCGCCATCGCTGTCCAAAGAAAGCGCCTGGGACCTGACCAGCACCTGGGCCTTTATTGGCTGGCGGCCCACCAACGAATGGCTGCTGCGTGCGGGAAAACTGCGGGTGCCGCTTTACATGCACTCTGAAGTGCTCGATGTGAACCATGCCCTGCCAGTCGCACGCCTGCCGGTAGAGGTCTATTCCGTCTCGCCCAGCGACGATTTTTGGGGCCTGTATGTCACCCACACCAGCCCCTGGCGCGATGGCGACCTCAGCATCGAAGGCATCTTGGGCACGGGCAAGACCATGGCGCGCCAATGGCTGAGCGAAGGCGTACCCCCGTTTGTGTCGCCTGGCCCGCTGTACGCCCAAGTTAAGCCGAGCGTCGTGGGTTTGGTAGGTACTTACTCGCAGCCCAAACTGACTTTGCGCGCAGCCGGGTTTGTGGCGCACACCCGTTCGGGCGACGGCAGCCCTTTGCCCGTGCGGCCGGTGTTTCAAGCCACCGGCCCCGGTCAGGGCTTCTACCTGACGCCACCGTCAACCTTGGTGCCCACCACCAATTTCATCCGCAATACATTTTTGATTGTGGGTGCCGATTGGCGGCTGAGTGACGGATGGCGCATCAGCGGCGAAGTCCTTCGCAACTGGCAGGGGCGCACCGACGTGGGTTCAGACAACACCGCCGGTTATGTGGCTGTGTCCAAGAGCTTTCCAAGCTTCACGCCTTATGTGGCGCTGTCGGGCATCAGCACCGGACGTACCCAAAGAGACCTCTGGCGCAAGCTGACTGAGCCCACCTTGCCGCCCACGGCGCTCGGGGCTGGCTTGCTCAATGCCAGCCAACGCGCCCTTGCGGAGTCATCCATCTACATGGCTCAGCAGCGCACTTTGGCGGTGGGCGGCACTTGGCCGCTCGAGGGCAATCGGTCGATCAAGCTGGAGTGGGCCCGCACCTTCGTGGGCGAAGCGAGCCGACTGGTTGACGCACCCGCAGGCCAGCCGGTGCGTCGAACGCAGATCGACGTGATCAGCGTCAGCTACAGCTTCACCTTTTGAACCCCATGGCTGAGTTCGAACCTTCGAATAGGCGGCCCACTGGTGCGGCGTCAGGCACTTGGTCTGCCCCGCGACGCCACTGCCTGGGCACGCTGGCACTGGGGTTGTTGGGCGTCTGGGCAACGCCGGGAGCCGCCCAAGATGGCAGTGGGCCCGTTGTGGTGGTGGCGCACCCAAGTTGGGGCGACGCAGTTGATCTGAGCTTGCTGGGGCGGCTGTTTACTGGGCGGGTGGTGGAGATTGGCGGCACTGCTGTTTTTCCGTGCCAACTGGCGCCCGGCCACCCTGCCCGAGACCGATTTCTGTCAGCCACACTGCGCCAAACCGAAGCGGAGTTTCGCGCCTATTGGACGGTGCGCCGCCACGTCGGCAAGGGCACGCCACCGCGCGAATTCGCCAACGCCCAAAGCTTGTTGGCCCATGTCGCGCAGACGCCCGGGGCCATTGGGTATGTGCCGTCAGGCGAAACAAACACAGGTGTGCGGGCGCTTTTGAGGCTGTAGCGGCGGCCGCGCCATTTAACAGGACCCTTTGGCGCCGCACTGTGAATGGCCCTAACGTGACAGTGCCCAAGGCAGGGATATCCGCCAAAGTGCGGGCCGGGTGCCTAAACTAGGCCAATGATTGCCGTGTCAACCGGAAAAATCTCGTTCAAGGAGCAGATGCTCCAAGCGCGGGAAGACGCCATCATTCACACCGTCAACCGCCTCTTGGCCGAAAAAGGCTTTGACGCGATGACGGTCGATGAGGTCGCAGCCGCAGTGGGCATCGCCAAGGCTAGCCTTTACAAGCATTTCCCCAGCAAGGAAGACTTGGCTGCTGCGGCCATGGTGCGGGCACTCGAGCGCGCCACCTCCTACCTTGCCAGTCTGTCTGATGACCAAGCCGCCATTGACAAATTGCGCGAGGTGGTCCGCTGGACATTGCAGGTCAAGCTGGCAGGCGAAATGCCGTCCCTGCCCAGCCAAAACTCTTCACTGCGCTCTACTTTGCTTTCTAACCGCCAGTACATGGACGGCCTGATGGCACTCAGTGATCGCCTGGGCGGCTGGATTGGGCAGGCGCAAGAAGCCGGGCACCTCAACCGCCACCTACCGCCCATTGCGGTGCTGTATACCCTGTACGCCCGCGCTTGTGACCCGGTAGTGGAGTTTTTGAAAGTTGGCGGCCAACACTCGGATGAGGACATCATGCGATTGGTGCTCACAAGCTGCTTTGACGGCCTAAGCGCCCGCTAGCTAAGCCGATCTGTCGCCTCATAGGTCCCGCAAGCCCAACTTGCTAGGGTTTTAATCGGTCTTTTTGCCGGGCCAACTGCCTCGGCTTACCAGGGCCAGCCCGGGCAAGATCAGAGCAGCACCCCAGGCGTGGTGCCATCCCAAGGGTTCATTGAGATACCCCCAAGCCACCAGTGCCGCGTACAACGGGCCCATGTACATGGTCGCGGCCACCCGGGCGGCACCCAGAATTTTCTGTACGTGCACATAGGCCCAAAAGGCAGCCACACCCGGAAACACGGCGGCGGCGACCACCAAGGCTGAGGCATGCGCGCTCCAGGGCGGTGAAGTCGGCTGAAGTTGTTCCCATCCCGCCACCGGCAGCAGCATGAATGTGCCGCCTAGCGCCACCACTGCCAAGCGAGCGGCGGCGCTCAGTGGGCTGGGCCACAGTTTCTGCAAAATTGCATAGCCCGCCCACGCAATGGTGCAAGCCACCAGCCACAAGTCGCCAATGGCCCATTGCACCGAACCCAAGCGCAACCATTGCCCCTGCACCACGACATGCAGCACGCCCAAAAAGGCGAGCGCAATGCCTGCCATCTGCCACCGGGTGATGCGCTCGTGAAGCCACACCGCCGCGACCAGCGCAATCACCACAGGTGACACGGAATAGATCAGCGCGATGTTCATGGCGCTGGTGGTGTGCGCCCCTTCATACACCCAAGCGCCGCACACCACCATGCCCAGAAAGCCCAGCACTAGGTGCTGCGGCCATGCCCGCGCAATGTCATGGCGCAAACGCCAAAGCTCTGGCCAAGTGACGGCGAGCATGATCAGGCTCCCCAATCCCCAGCGGCCCGCTGCGAGGGTATAGGGCTCAATCACGCCGACTGCCTCCCGGGCCACCACGAAATTCACCGTCCACAGCAGCGGGGTGATCCACAGCAGCACCCACGCGTAGGTGGGGGCCCGGTCAGCGGATGGCACGGTGCGCCAACCCCAGTGCGCGCCTGCGGCGCGGCAGCAGCGCGCCGATCAAGCGGCGATCTGCTGTGCGATACCTTGGCGAGTGGCCTCTAGCACGGGCGGCAGGCGGTTTGACAATTGGCGGAACAGCTCCGCATGCAAGCCCATTTCGGCAGCCCAGGCGGTTTTGTCGATGGAAGTGACCGATTCAAACTGGGCTTCAGAAAACTCCAGCCCCGTCCAGTTCAACTCGGCATAGCGCGGCGTGACGCCGAACACATTGGCTTGACCCGGGGCGCTGCCCTCAATGCGGTCAATCATCCACTTCAGCACGCGCATGTTCTCGCCATAGCCGGGCCACACAAACTTGCCGTCAGCGCCTTTGCGAAACCAGTTGGTGGTGTAGATGCGCGGCATCTTGGCGCCACGCGCTGCCAGCCAGTCGCCCAAGCGCAGCCAGTGGGAGAAGTAGTCGCTCATGTTGTAGCCACAAAAGGGCAGCATCGCGAACGGGTCGCGGCGCACCACGCCTTGCTGGCCACCCGCTGCAGCGGTGGTTTCGCTGCCCATGGTGGCGGCCATGTACACGCCTTCGGTCCAGTTGCGGGCCTCGGTGACCAAGGGCACCGTAGTGCTGCGGCGGCCGCCGAAGATAAACGCATCGATCGCCACGCCAGCGGGGTCATCCCAAGCGGCATCCAGCGCCGGGTTCAGCGTGGCGGCCACAGTGAAGCGGGCGTTGGGGTGGGCGGCCTTGCCGCCCGATTCACGGGCGATGTCGGGCGTCCAATCGCGGCCCTGCCAATCGATGCAGTGGGCGGGCGCGTCGCCCATGCCTTCCCACCAGACGTCGCCGTCATCGGTCAGCGCCACGTTGGTAAAGATGGTGTCGCGCTGCAGGCTGGCCATACAGTTCGGATTGGTCAGCGTGTTGGTGCCGGGCGCCACGCCAAAGTAGCCCGCTTCGGGGTTGATGGCGTACAGGCGACCGTCGGCGCCGGGTTTGATCCATGCAATGTCGTCGCCAATGGTGGTGACTTTCCAGCCGTCAAACCCCTGGGGCGGAATCAGCATGGCGAAGTTGGTCTTGCCACAGGCGCTGGGGAAGGCCGCAGCCACGTGGTACTTCTTGCCCTGCGGGTTGGTGACACCCAAGATGAGCATGTGCTCAGCCAGCCAGCCCACGCCGTCTTCTTGCGCGGCGGCGCGGCCCATGGACGACGCAATGCGCAAGGCAAAGCATTTCTTGCCCAACAAGGCATTGCCACCGTAGCCCGAGCCATAGCTCCAGATTTCGCGGGTTTCGGGGTAATGCACGATGTACTTGGTGGCGTTGCACGGCCAAGCCACGTCTATTTGGCCCGCCGCCAGGGGCGCACCCACGGTGTGCACGCAGGGCACAAAGTCACCGTCCACGCCCAGCACGTCGTACACGGCACGGCCCATGCGGGTCATGATCTTCATGTTCACTGCCACATAGGCGCTGTCTGACAGCTCAATGCCAATGTGTGCAATCGGGCTACCCAGCGGGCCCATGCTGAAGGGCACCACGTACATGGTGCGGCCCGCCATGCAACCATCAAACAAGGCTTTGTTGCCGTCTTTGCCGTGCTGAAACAGCGCACGCATTTCTGAGGGGTGCACCCAGTTGTTGGTGGGGCCCGCGTCGTCTTTTTCTGGCGTGCAGATAAAGGTGCGGTCTTCTACGCGCGCCACGTCGCTCGGGTCAGACCACGCCAGGAAGCTGCCCGGGCGCTTGGTTGCATTCAGACGCTTGAAGGTGCCCGCCTGCACCAACTGAGCACACAGCGCGTCGTATTCGGCTTGGCTGCCATCGCACCAGTGCAGGCGCTCGGGCTTGCACAGCGCCACCATATCGGCCACCCAGGCAATCAGCCGGGCGTTTTTCACATAGGCGGGTGTGCTCAGGCTGAGCCCTTTCATGGCCGGGGAATTCATGGGTCGCTCGCTCCAAAGTAAGTCATCAAATCCGCATTCGAAACCCGCCCAGCGCCGTGGGGCCGAGCGCTTGGGCGCGCCCGCAGGTTGGGGATGAAGACTGCGTGCCGACCAAGCGCCAATGACTCAGGACCACGGCGATCCCCCATTGGCCGCCCGATCAGCGGCCCCTTTAGACGGGTCTTGCAGACCGCGACATGACAAGGGATGACGATTTTATGAAGCCCGACACCGCCACATGGGCGCAGGGGCTCCCAAGCCATGCAAAACACGCATAGGGTTATGCATGGGCTGGCTGGGCGCAAGACACCCCAAGCGGCCGCTGAGTCGGCCGGATTGATCGGATGGCTGGGGATTGAGACGAGCGCGGGGCCTGGCTCGGCACAGGCGCACCCAAGGCGTGCCGTGCGCGCCGCAGCGAGCCCCGCCACCGCCCGAGCAGCCCCGGCTGGCGGGGTGCTGCTTAAAGATGCCGTCTTACTTTTGGGCCGCGCGGGCCAGCATGCCCATCAAATCGCTGGCCATGCCGCCACCGTCTGCGGGCAACTGGCCGCCGGGCGTGAGGCTATCGACCAAACCCGGCAGCATTTGCGAGGCTTGGCCCAACAGAGCTTGCGGGTCCATGCCGAACTGGCTGGCCAGTTTGCCGATCATGTCGCCGCCCAGGGCCTGCTGCAGTTGGTCGGGGCTGATCGGCAGGTTCTGGCCGGTCCCGATCCAGCTTTGCATCACCTCACCCATGCCGTTTTGCTGAAATTGGCTGAGCATGCCGCCCAAGCCACCAGCGGGCCCTTTGGGGCTGAGCAACTGCGACAAGATTTGGCCAATGGCGTCACCACCCGCACCTGCGTTGCCAGCACCTTGGCCCAGCGCACCGGCTGCGGCACCCATCACTTGATCGAGCAAACCCATGGCGAACTCCTTGAAGAGCGGTTGAAAGGCAATGAGGGTAACGCCTTGGCGTGGCGCTGACGTATCAGCCCGCAACGCCAGGGGCGGCGCGCGGCGCTTGCCGCATCAACACCACCAGGGCCCCGCCAATGATGGCCAGCGGCAAAAGCGACCCGGCATTGAGCCACCACCAGCCCTGGCTGGTTACCAGCGCGCCAGAACTGAACGCGCTCACAGCCAGGGTGGCAAACACGCAGAAGTTCAGAAATCCCTGGGCGCGATCTTTTTCCTCAGGCCGGTAAGTCGTCAGCGCCAAGGTGGTGGCGCCAGTAAACAGAAAATTCCAGCCCACGCCCAACACAGCCAGCGCCACGGTGAACTGCGCCACGCTGTCGCCCGACAGGGCAATCGCCACGCACACCGCATTCAAGGCCAAGCCAACCGCCATCACCCGCAGCGAGCCAAATCGGGCGATCAGGTGGCCCGTGAAAAAACCCGGCGCAAACATGCCCACCACATGCCACTGCAGGACGAAAGCAGCTTGGCCAAAGCTGTGGCCGCACTGCTGCATGGCCAGTGGCGTGGCGGCCATCAGCAGGTTCATCACCCCGTAGGCCAGGGCGCCACAGGCAGCCGCCACCACAAAGGTGGGTTGGCGCAACAGCTCGCGCACCGTGCGGCCGCCGCCTGCGGCGCTCTGCGCGGGCGGCTTGGGAAACTGGATGAACTGCATCAGCGCCGCCGACAGCACAGCAACGCCCGCCAACACCAGGTACACCGCCGCAAAGGGCGCGGCCAATGCGTCACGTGCCAGCACCGACAAGTTCGGGCCAATCACGGCGCCAATCAGCCCACCGGCCAACACCCAGCTAACCGCCTTGTCGCGCCCCGCTGGCCCGGCCAGCTCAGCGGCAGCAAAGCGATACAGCGCGGCGTTGGCGTTGTAGTAGCCAGCCATCAAGGTGGCCACGCACAACAGCCAGAAATTGGCGCTGATCACCGCATAGGCACACAAGAGCGCCGAACCAAAGGCCACCGCCAGCCCGATCTGAAACGACACCCGACGCCCCCACGCCGCTTGGCTGCGCGCCACCAAGCCCGTAGACAGTGCCCCGCCCACCACATAGCCCATCACCGGCAAAGTGGCCATCCAGCCAAAAGGCGCCAAGCTAAAGCCCACCAGGCCATTAATGGCGATAAAAGCCACGTTGTTCGTCATGAACAAACCCTGGCACAGGGTGAGCAGCCACAGGCCCAGGGGCGAGCGGGCGGGCGGCGGCGTGGAGGTAGCAGTCATGGGCGGGCGGTGGTGCGGGCGAAGCGGCGGCACCCATTGTGTGCCTTGACTCGCCGGGCGCCGAATGAAAGGCGGGTGGCCTGCCACAGCGGCAGCAGGGTCAGCGCCTTTGCGCTACGTATTTGATAGCTAGTTGCGCTTATTTAATGGGCGCATCAAGCCTTTTTGATGCCCACAAACACGCCGCGGTGGTGCTGCGCATAAGCACCGGTGGTCATGCACTCGGCAATGGCGGGGCCCAGGGGGTCGTACTGTTCAAACACAGTGTTGAAACCACCGTCGCTTAGGGTCTGCAGGATCGCTGCACGGGTCATCCAAAACGATTGCTCGTTGCCCCACGACGCCCAGCGGCTTTGCTCTTGTGCCGCCATGTCGGTGCCGTCGGCGAATTCGCGGTACCACCGCCCGCGGCAGCCGTCATGCTCGAGCTCGGGCGACAGATAGGGCTCGTCGTGCGCAGGTGCAAAGTGCGTGTTCAGAATCAATACCCGCCGCGTGAGTCGCCCCAGGAGCTTTAGAAAGCTGTTGGGCGCATCGAGGTGGTAGAACAAGCCGCAGCACCAAGTGAAATCAAAGCCGCCGCTGGCATCGGTGTGCTGCGCCAAGTGGCGCACGTCGTCACGCACATAGCGCAAGCCCGCAGGCGCTGCCAGCTGCACGCCGGCCCGCACCGCCTCGCAAGCCGCAAAGTTGCTGGCCCGCGCCTCAACGCCCAAAGCGTTGAAACCCAGGCGAGCAAACTCCAAGGCATAGCCGCCTTCCAGACAGCCCAGGTCCACCATGGTGCGCCCAGCGGGGCCTGCCGGATAGACCAAATCGATCACCCGGCGGGCTGCACCAAACCAGGCCGAGTCGACGATGCGTTCGGCACCCGGCAAGGTCCATTGACCGTTGTCTAGGCAGACGTTGTGGGCGGTATAGGTGGGGCTTTGAGTCATGGGTGGCATGCCAAGGTCTGAACAGATTGGGCGCCGCAGGCTCAGGCCGACAAAGTCAGCCAAGCCAGCGCCGCCAGCGGGGCGGTGTCAGCACGCAGCACCCGCGCCCCAAGGCTCGCAGCGCTGAAGCCCGCCGCGAGCGCGGCGCGCAGTTCATCGTCGTGCAGGCCGCCCTCGGGGCCCGACAGCACCGTGGCGGCGTTCGGGACGGGCTGCGCCAACAGCGACAAGGGTGTGGCGGCGGTGGGGTGCAGCACCCAGCGAGCCGCGTGGGGCGGCGCATCGCGCAGCGCGTCGGCGAGCGGCTGCCATGCATCAATCTGCGGCACCCGGTTGCGCCCGCACTGCTCGCAGGCGGCCACTGCGACGGCTTGCCAGTGGGCGCGCTTTTTGTCGGCGCGGTCGCCGCTTAAGCGTAGCACCGCGCGT
This sequence comes from Comamonadaceae bacterium, assembly GCA_013297985.1. Classification (GTDB taxonomy): domain Bacteria; phylum Pseudomonadota; class Gammaproteobacteria; order Burkholderiales; family Burkholderiaceae_C; genus JAAFIY01. The sequence continues at coordinate 15,398 of JAAFIY010000004.1, forward strand.
TGGGTGAGCACCGGGGTGATGCGGTCCACGCCGAGTTCGGTGGCTTTTTCCACCAAGCTGTCCATGCGGTCGTTGGCGGGGGGCGCCACCAGCAGATGCACGGCGCAGGCGGATTCGCGCTCCAGCAGCTGGTGCTCAATGAGGCGCAGCACCGTCTGGCTGCGGTGCATGGCTTGCACCTGAGCACTCCACTGGCCGCCCCCGCCGTCAAACACGGTGAGGGCATCGCCCGGCTGCAAACGCAGGACCTGGGTGTGGCGCGTGGCGACGGCATCTAGGGCCAATTCGGCCCCAGCGCCCATCAATACTGCCGAAGACGCTATAAAAATGCGAGCGCTCATGGTGCGCTGAGCAAGCCGCTACACCCGGCCATAGGCAAAGCCCTGTTGGGGCTGCAGGCCTTCGATCTGCTCAATCAGCCGACCCAGCAGCGCCAGTTCGCGATAGCGGCGGCAGGTGTGCAAGATGTAGCCGACAAAGCGCGGCGCATCGGCCAAATACTTGGGCTTGCCGTCACGCAGCGTGAGCCGCGCAAAGATGCCTGCCACCTTCAAATGCCGCTGCAAGCCCATCCATTCCACCGCGCGGTAGAACTCGCCAAAGTCGTCGCCCCAGCCGCTGGGGGATTCAGGCCCCAGCAAGCGCGCGCGCCGAGCGGCTTGCCAATAGCGGGCAACGACATCCACCACGGTCTCTTCGTCCCAGGTGGCGAACGCGTCGCGGGTCAGGCTGGCGATGTCGTAGGTGATGGGGCCATACAGCGCGTCTTGAAAATCCAGCACGCCCAGCGGCGCATCAGGATCGGCGTGGGGCGGCGGCACCATCAGGTTGCGCAGCATGTAGTCGCGGTGCACCAGCACCCGGGGCACCGACAGGTTTTGCGCGACGATCGCGTCAAACGATTGCTGCAGCACGCGCTGCTGGGAATCGTCAAGCGTCAGGCCCTTGGCTTTCGCCAAGTACCAATCGGGGAACAGCGCCAGTTCGCGGCGCAACACGGCTTCGTCATAGGGCGGCAATACATCGGGGCTGCTGGCGCACTGCCACTGCAAGAGCGGGCCAATGGCGCGCTTCATGAACGCATGCGCCTGAGCTTCACGCTCGGTGCTGCCTTCGGGGGGCAGGTGCTGCAACACCGTTTGCGTGCCTAGATCGGTCAGCAACAAGAAACCGTCGGCCAAATTGGCGTGCAGGACCTCTGGCACATTCAGCCCGGCATCGCGCATGTGCTGCGCCACGGCGATAAAAGGGCGGCAATCTTCGTGCTCAGGTGGCGCGTCCATGACCACCAGCGTGCCGTGGGTGCGGCTGGGCAGGCGCAGGTAGCGGCGAAAACTGGCGTCGGCGCTGGCCAAGTGCAAGCCCCCGAAATCCAGGCCATGTGCGGGCGCCACACTGCCAAGCCAAGCCAGGCATGCGGATTCGCGTTCAGTGCTGGGCCAGGTCAAGGAAGCGGGGGGTGGGTTCATGCAGGGCGTGAGCTAGGGCTGACGACAACGTGGTCGCCACAGTGAATCTGGATAATGAAACGATTGTAGAAACCGCCTTCCAATGACGCCGCCTTTTCGTTTGCTTCCTTTGGCTCATGCCTGCATCTGGTTGGGCCTTGCGGCAACGCAAATGGCCACGGCCGAATCGCCGACACCCGAGCCGCCGGACTGGCGGGGGCAGCCAGGCGGTGAACCGCTGCCCCCGCCAAGCTTGCGCATCACGCCCCGGTTGTCAGAAAACATCACCCCTGTGCAGCGCGGTGAAGCGCCCACCTTTATTCAGGCCGACCGCGCCATGGGCCGCCCTGATCTGGATGTGCAGCTCGAAGGCAATGTCGAACTGCGCCGCAACGACACCGTCATCCGCGCTGACCGCATCGACTACTACCAACCCGATGACCTGGCCAAGGCGCGCGGCAATGTGCGGGTGAACCGTGCAGGCAATGTGTTTGAAGGGCCTGAACTACAGCTCAAGCTGGATTCGTTTGAAGGCTTTTTTATCGAGCCGCGCTATCAGTTTTTGCGCAACGGCGCCCACGGCACCGCCGCCCGGGCCGATTTTTTAGACGCTGACCGCGCGGTGGTGCGCCAAGCCACCTACACCACCTGCGAACGTCGCCCGGGGCCGTCATGGCTGCCAGACTGGGTCTTGTCTGCCACGGTGCTGCGCATCGACAACGAAACCCAAACTGGCGAAGCCGAAGGCGGCGTGCTGCGCTTTAAAAACGTGCCGGTGTTGGCGTTTCCCAGCATCAGTTTTCCCTTGGGCGACGCGCGCAAGTCGGGTTGGCTGCCGCCCACCATCGGGCTGGACAACTTGAACGGGCTTGAGCTGAGCCTGCCGTACTACTGGAACATTGCCCCGCAGCGCGACGCCACGATCACCCCCACGGTGATGGCCAAGCGGGGCTTGGATTTGGGCGGCGAGTTTCGCTATTTGGACCCCGCCTACAACGGCACCCTGCGCGGCAATTTCATGGCCAATGACCGCTTGCGCGAGCGCAACCGTTGGGGCTTTCACGCGCAGCACATTGGTGCGGTGGGTGTGCCGGGTGTGGGCCCCGTGGGCGTGGCCTTGAACCTGAACCGGGTGAGCGACGACAACTACTGGCGTGACTTCTCCCGCGCCCAGCCCTCACTTACCCAGCGCTTGCTGCCCAACGACATCAACTTGGCGTGGTCGCAGGGGCCGTTTACCTTGATCGGCCGCTCGCTCACTTGGCAAACGCTGCAAGACGCGGCGGCGCCCATCGTGCCGCCGTACGACCGCAGCCCACAGCTGCTGGGGCGCTGGCAGCGGCTGGATCTCGCGGGTTTTGAAGCATTGGTAGAAGTCGACAGCACCCACTTTGAAGGCGACCGCCAACGCACCTTGCAGCCCAATGCGCACCGGCGCTATGCCATGGCCACGCTGGCGCGGCCGTGGATATGGCCCGGCGCGTTCATCACGCCCCGGGTGCGGCTGCACACCACGCAGTACACCTTTGATGCGCCACTGGCCAGCACGGGCCAGCGCACTGCCCAGCGTTCGGTGCCCACCTTCAGCCTAGACAGCGGCTTGATCTTTGAGCGCGACACCCAGCTGTTTGGCCGCGCCTGGCGCCAAACGCTGGAGCCGCGTGCCCTGTATGTGTATACGCCGTTCAAAGACCAAAACTTTTTGCCCAACTACGACAGCGCGGCCAATGACTTCAACTTTGGCACTGTCTTTACCGACAACGCGTTTGGCGGCAATGACCGCATCTCTGATAACAACCTGCTCACCTTGGGCGTCACCAGCCGCTTGTATGACCCCGACAGTGGCGCCGAAACCCTGCGCGTGGGCGTAGCGCAGCGCTTGCGGTTTGCCGATCAACGCGTGACCTTGCCTGGCGGGGCACCGGTGTCTGACCGCTTGAGCGACATCTTGCTTGGCGCTGCAGTCAATTTGACGCGGCGCTGGTCGGTCGACAGCACCTTGCAGTTCAACCCCGACACGCGCCGTTCGATTCGCAACACAGCAGGTGTGCGCTACCAGCCGGGGCCCTATCGGGTGGTGAATGCCGCGTATCGCTTGCAGCGTGGATCTAGCGAACAACTGGATGTGTCGTGGCAGTGGCCCCTGGCCGAAGTGTTCAGCCCCAGCACCCTGCTGGGCGCCGTGCCCGGTCAGGCCCTGGGTGCGGGCCAGTGGTACACCGTGGGTCGCACCAACTACAGCATGCGCGAGCGCAAACTCGTCGATGCCGTCGTCGGTCTGGAATATGACGCAGGCTGCTGGCTCGGCCGCGTGGTGTTTGAGCGCCTGCAGCGCAGCAACGCCACCGCCAACCAACGACTGCTGTTTCAATTGGAGTTTGTAGGCTTTTCGCGCCTGGGCACCAATACCTTGCGCAGCCTGCGCGAAAACATTCCGCGCTATCAGTTGCTGCGCGAAAGCAGCACCGAACCCGGCCGATTCACCCGCTACGATTGACCGTTTGCCTGCACCCACCGTGCAGGCCTGCGAGGAGACCCGAACTTTTCGTGTGTTGCCTCGTCCACTCGTGCCAAGGAGCACGCATGCCTGAATCTTCTGCTTCGAAGTCGCTGACGGCCACCCTCGCCACCGCTGTTGCCACCGCGCTGGCCGCCGTGTTGGTGGCCGCGCCAGTTGTGGCGCAAGTCGCGCCCACCCCGGCCGCAAGTGGCAGCGCACCGACACCCGCCGGCGGCGCCGCACCTTCACTGCGGGTGACACCCTCCACCCAAACCGTCACGCGCGCCGCGCGGCGCACCGACACCCGCGCCCCGCAAGCGGGCGACTACATCGTGGCCTTGGTCAATTCAGACCCGATTACCAACCACGAAGTGCGCACCCGCCTGGCTCGCGCCGAGCGCCAACTAGACGCCCAAGGCGATACCTCTTCACGCGACGACCGCCTGCGCCGCGTGCTTGATTTGCTGATTGAAGAGCGCGCCCAGGTGGCGCTGGCCAAAGAGCAGGGCATGCGCATTGAGGATTCATTGGTAGAGCAAGCCGAGCAAACTGTGGCCGCGCAGAACCAGATGACGGTGCCCACTTTGCATGAGCGGCTGCGAGCTGACGGCATGCCGCTAGCCATCTTTCGCGACAACCTGCGCAACCAGCTCATGGTGCAGCGCTTGCGCGAACGCGAGCTAGAAAGCCGAGTGCGCATGACAGAGGCCGAGGTAGATCAGGCCGTGCTCGATATGCGCAGCCAGCGTGTGGTGGTGGAGCCCGCCCAGGGCGAGCTGGCGCAGGTGCTGATTGAGGTACCCGAAAACGCCACCGCCGCCCAGCGCAACGCGCTGCGTGAGCGCGCCGAAACCGTGGCGCGCCGCGCCCGCTCGGGCGAAGACTTTGCGGCCTTGGTGCGCGAATTTTCCGACGGCGATCGCAGCAACGGCGGCAGCCTGGGCTTGCGCCCTGCGGAGCGTTTGCCCGAGCTGTTTGTGCGCGCAACCGATCAAACGCCTGCGGGTGGCGTGGCCGGGCCCGTGCAGTCGGGTGCGGGCTGGCACATCATCAAAGTGCTGCAGCGGGTTGAAGAAAAAACCGAAAGCGTGGGCACCACCGTGGCCCAAACCCGGGCGCGACACATCTTGCTGCGCGCCAGCCCCCGTTTGAGCGAAGCCGCTGCCCGCGAAAGGCTGGCCGACTTGCGCCGCCGCATCGACCGCGGAGAAGACTTCGCCGCGCTGGCCCGTGAGCTCAGCCAAGACCCGAGCGCAGCCAGTGGCGGCGAGCTCGGCTGGGTGAGTCCTGGGCAGTTTGTGCCTGAGTTTGAGGCGGTGATGGACACCTTGGACATCAACCAGATCAGCCCGCCAGTGGCATCGCGCTTTGGCCTGCACCTCATCCAAGTGCTAGAGCGCCGCGACGCCCCGCTGAGCGAACGTGAACAACGCAATTTGGCCCGCGCCGCGCTGCGCGAACGCAAGATTGAGCAGGCCTATACCGCTTGGGCGCAAGAGGTGCGCGGGCGGGCTTGGGTGGAACTGCGCGAGCCGCCGCAGTGACGGCTGCGCGCAAGGCCGGGGACTCGCGAGCTGCCACAGTTACGGCTGCGCGCAAGAGCGGGGACGCGCGAGCCGCCCCTGTGCGCACCGGCTGGGCTGCCCTGGGCGCCCGCCACCTGGCACGCAAGCGCTTCGGCCAGCATTTTTTAAGCGACCCCGGCGTGCTGGACGACATCGTGCGCGCCATTGACCCCCGCCCGGGCGACGCCATGCTTGAGATTGGCCCTGGTCTGGGCGCGATGACGCAGCCCTTGGCCGAGCGCCTGGGCCGCTTGGTGGTGGTGGAACTTGATCGAGATCTGGCCGGGCGACTGGCCGCCCATGCCCAACTCACCGTGCTTGAAACCGATGTACTGAAACTGCCGCTTGCGGCCGTCCTATCAGCCTGTGGCGCTACAAAAATAAGAGTAGTGGGCAATCTGCCCTACAACATCTCCACTCCCATCTTGTTTCACTTGCTGGACTGGGCGCCGCAAGTGATTGATCAGCATTTCATGCTGCAAAGGGAAGTGGTGCAGCGCATGGTGGCCGCGCCCAGCACCGCCGCCTATGGGCGCTTGTCGGTGATGCTGCAGTGGCGCTATGCGATGGATTCGGTGCTGGACGTACCGCCTACCGCCTTTGACCCGCCGCCCCGTGTCATGAGTGCTGTGGTGCGGATGGTGCCGCGCCCAGAGCCTGCGCCGGTAGCGCCCAACATGCTTGAAGAGGTGGTGCGCGTGGCCTTCAGCCAGCGGCGCAAACTATTGCGCCACACACTGGGGCCCTGGTTGGCCCAGCATGCGCCGCAGCTTGCGTTTGACTTGCAGCGCCGCGCCGAGGAGGTATCGGTGGCCGACTACGTCGAGCTGGCGCAGTCGGTACCAAGCGCCTAAGGCCGCGCACACCGCAACCCATGCCGAACGGCGAGTCCGGCGCGGTGCTCAAGTGACACTCAGGCCGCGTCTAGCCAGTAGCCTGCGTTGAAAGGGCTGCTCATGCGCAGCGCCTGGGGGCTCACATCAGTGAGCAAGCCGCCGGTAATTTTTTCGCCGTTGTCGGCGGGTGCCTCATCAGCACCACCGTCGGGGTTAGCCTCATTGGCCCGTTCTGCTTGGCTGGCTTGTGCAGAACGGGCTACAGAAAAGAATAGAAGCACCTGAAGGCGATGCGCCGGTCGCCCCAAAAGTCAGCGGCGTCGCGGAAGATGTCCAACAACTGCTCGCGCGCTTCTTTATCGAACTTGGCATTGGCCGGAATCTGCTCGAGTACCACCACAAAGCCGGGCTGGGGGCCAGACTTGTGCAGCGGATCGGTCATGCAGTCGTACAGCGCGTCCAGGTTCTTGCCGAAGTGGGCGGGGAAGGTGAACTGCGCGGCAATCATGTCCAGCACGTCTTGTTTGCTCTGCGCGCTGGCCAGATTCGCATACAAAAAGTGATGGCCGTGAAACTGCGCGGCCGCTTGCAAGTCGTGCACGCGGAAAGCGCGAATCGACTGCACCAAATTGCTGCGCACCGTTTTGAAGAGCTGATCAACCGGAATGTGGGAGTTGGGCATGTCCGTCGGCATGGAAGTCGCAGAGGCGTTTAGTTCGCGCATCACGGTGCGCACGGCAGGCCGTTGGCCAACGGCCAAATCGGCGCCCGCGTGCGAACCAGTAAGTGCACCGTTTCGGTCCGAGAAGTTCATTCAATCACCTTGCGAAAGCTCGCGTAATGGTCTTCGGTGTAGTAACAAGCGTCTGGCGCAGTGGGGCGCTGTCCGCCGCACACCAAGCGCCTGGCCCCACGATCTCGTGATCCGGGCGTGCGCACGGTGTATTCGCGGTAATAGCCTCGGGGCTGGCGCGTAAGCAAGCGCTCACGATTGCCAAACACCGTGCCATCCTTTTCATAAGGAAACGGCCCACCCTCGTGAATCAACCGGTAGGTATCGCGCGCCTGTCGGGGCAGGTCTTGGAGCTGTACCGTCCGCGCATCGGCCGACGCCGCGCCGTCTGGTCCGCGGGCGCTGACATCAGCCGCACCGCCCCAAAACCCGCAGGTCGCCAGCACCGCAGCCAACGCCCAGTGCCGCACTGCAGCGCCCGCTTGGCGCTGGGCCAACTGTCCGGCTGTCCCCCACATACACGTTCAATCTACGGGTTAACCCGCCAAATCCAAAGATGTAGTGTGCCTTCGCGCGGCAAGAAAATCAAGGCTTGACAGCGCTTGAAAATAGGGTTTGCGCTCTGGTTTCCAGTGGCGAGTCTGCGATTTTTAGGGTCATTGGCTGTAAGCAAACGCTCACATCATGGCACTTTAGGGGTAGGTTTCGGGCCTATATCGGCCAATCGCCATGCGAGTGACTACCAACTTCGGCACTCGGCCAGAGCTCACCGCCCCGCGTTTGCATCGGCAACGGTCAGGGCGGTCATGTTGACGATGCGCCGCACGGTGGCGCTGGGCGTCAAGATGTGCACCGGCTGAGCCGCCCCGAGCAACACGGGGCCAATGGCGATGTTGCCGCCAGCCGCAGTTTTGAGCAGGTTGTAGGCGATGTTGGCCGAATCCAAATTGGGCAGCACCAGCAAGTTGGCGTCGCCCTCAAGTGGGCTGCGCGGCATCAAGGCACGACGGGCGGCGCCGTCCAAGGCGACGTCGCCATGCATTTCGCCGTCCACTTCTAGCCAGGGCGCTTCTGTCTGTAGCAACTCCAACACCCGCCGCATCTTGACGGCGCTGGGCGCATTGCTGCTGCCAAAGCTGCTGTGCGACAGCAGTGCGGCCTTGGGCCGCAGGCCAAAGCGCACCATTTCTTCGGCGGCCATCACCGTGATTTCGGCCAACTCTTCGGGGCTGGGGTCCAAATTGACGTGGGTATCCACCAAGAACACTTGGCGGTTTGGCAAAAGCAGCCCGTTCATGCAGGCGTAGACCTGCACGTCTTGCGGGGTGCTGGGACTGCCGCCCCGGCGCTTGCCGATCACCTGATCGATGTAATGCAGGTGCATCGCGGTGGTGCCCCAGGTGCCGCAGATCATGCCGTCGGCGTCGCCCTTGTGCACCAACATGGCGCCGATCAGCGTCAGACGGCGGCGCATTTCTATCTTGGCCATCTGGGCGGTGACGCCCTTGCGCTCGGTCATGTGGTGGTAGGTTTGCCAGAAGTCGCGATAGCGGCTGTCTTGCTCCACGTTCACGACGTCGTAGTCCACGCCTTCGCGCAGACGCAGGCCGAATTTTTCAACCCGCTGGGCAATCACTGCGGGGCGCCCGATCAGGGTAGGGCGCGCCAAGCCTTCGTCCACCACGATCTGGGCGGCGCGCAAGACGCGCTCTTCTTCGCCCTCGGCGTAAGCCACGCGCTTTTTGGCGGCGTGCTTGGCCGCGTTGTAGATGGGCTTCATGGTGGTGCCCGACGCGTACACAAAGCTTTGCAGCCGCTCGCGATAAGCAGCCATGTCGGCCACCGGGCGCAAGGCCACGCCGCTGTCGGCCGCTGCCTGCGCCACGGCGGGCGCAATCTTCATCATCAGCCGCGGGTCAAAGGGTTTGGGGATCAGGTATTCCGGCCCAAACGCCAACTGATGCCCTGCGTAGGCGGCCGCCACCACTTCGTTTTGCTCGGCTTGCGCCAACTCAGCGATGGCGTGCACCGCCGCAATTTCCATCTCAATGGTGATGGTGGTGGCGCCGCTGTCGAGCGCGCCGCGAAAAATGTACGGAAAACACAGGACGTTGTTGACCTGGTTGGCGTAGTCGGTACGGCCGGTGGCAATGATGCAATCGGGGCGCGCAGCCTTGGCTTGCTCCGGCATGATTTCTGGGTTGGGGTTGGCCAGTGCCAAGATGATGGGCTTTTCGCCCATCGAGGCCACCATATCGGGCTTGAGCACGCCGCCGGCTGACAAGCCCAAAAACACGTCTGCGCCCTTGATCACCTCGGCCAAAGTGCGCTGATCGGTGGGTTGGGCAAACTGAATTTTGTCCTCGTCCATCAGCTCGGTGCGGCCTTGGTAGACCACGCCTGCCAAGTCAGTCACCCAGATGTTTTCGCGCGGAATGCCCAGCTTCAAGAGCAGCCCCAAGCAGGCCAAGGCCGCTGCTCCCGCACCGCTGGTGACGAGCTTGATCTTCTTCAGGTCTTTGCCCGTGACTTTCAAGGCATTGAGCACCGCCGCACCCACCACGATGGCCGTGCCATGTTGGTCGTCGTGGAACACCGGAATCTTCATGCGTTCGCGCAGCTTGCGCTCGACATAAAAGCAGTCGGGCGCCTTGATGTCTTCTAAGTTGATGCCGCCAAAGGTGGGTTCGAGCGACGCAATGATGTCCACCAGTTTGTCGAGGTCGTGCTTTTCATCGATTTCGATGTCAAACACGTCGATGCCGGCAAACTTCTTAAACAGCACGCCCTTGCCTTCCATCACCGGCTTGGCCGCCAGCGGGCCAATGTCGCCCAGGCCCAGCACGGCGGTGCCGTTGGTGATAACAGCCACCAAATTGCCCCGGCTCGTGTACTTGAAGGCGTTGGCCGGGTCTTTGACGATTTCTTCGCACGGCGCGGCCACCCCGGGCGAATAGGCCAGCGCCAAGTCGTGCTGATTCACCAACTGCTTGGTGGCCGCGATGGCCACTTTGCCGGGTGTGGGGAACTCGTGATAGTCCAGCGCGGCGCGGCGCAGCTCTTCGCGTTTGTCATGCGCCGTGGGTTGCGTGGGGCTGGTGGCGCTGCTCGAAGTGCTGGGCATCAAGCCATCTCCGGTTGTTCTTGGAATTGGGGAGCGGATTCTAGGCTTGGTGGGCGTTGGTGCGAGCTCATGCGCGGCCCACTTCGATGCTGTAGGGGCATGGCGGCGCGCCAAGCTGGTTCAAAAGGGTCTGCACCCAAAGAAGCCGCGTTTTGCTGCGGGCCTTGTCATTGAATCGTTTGGCCAAGACCCAGCGCCCGCTATCGTGCATCAACAAAAAGCTTGTTTGGAGACACCACTTGATAGCCAAAGTGCGCCGACGTCATTTCCTTCTGAGCGTAGCCAGCGGTGCTGCGCTGGCCTCGCCTTGGGCTGTGCAAGCCCAGGCTTGGCCTGCGAGCCCAGTGCGGCTGGTGGTGCCATTCCCACCCGGCGGGCTGATCGACAACATGGCGCGCTTGATTGGCCCGCGCCTGGCCGTCGAGTTGGGCCAAGCGGTTGTCATTGAAAACAAGCCCGGCGTGGGCGGCAGCCTGGGTGCGGCAGAGGTCGCCCGCGCAGCGCCCGACGGCTATACCTTGCTGATGGCTTCCCCGCCCCTGACCATTGCTCCCGCGCTTTTTAACAACCTGCCCTACCGCCCTGAGCAAATCGCACCGGTGGCGCTGATTGGCCGCGTGCCCAATGTGCTGCTGGTGAACCCGGCTAGCAACATCCAGAACGTGGCCGATCTGCTGGCCCGGGCCAAGGCCGCGCCAGGGCGATTGAACTACGCGTCCAACGGCAACGGCACATCGCTTCACCTCAGCGCCGAACTGCTCAAAGTCAGCAGCGGGGTCTTCATTACCCACATTCCCTATCGCGGCGCGGCGGCGGCCATTCGAGCGCTGATCGCGGGCGAGGTGGACATGACGTTCGAGAACCTGCCATCGGTCATGGGCCAGATCAGCGGTGGCCGCGTGAAAGCGCTGGCCGTCACCACACGTCAGCGCAGCAAGTCACTGCCGGAGGTGCCCACTTTGGCCGAATCGGGGTTTGCTGACTTTGACGTCAGCGCCTACTACGGCATCGCGGCACCCGCCAACTTGCCCGGCCCCATCAGCAGCCGACTCGAAGCTGCGCTGGCCAAGGTGGCAGCGGACCCGGCCGTGATCACCCCCATGGAACGCGCTGGCGCCACGGTGAATTTTGTCGATGGCCGCGCGGCCGCCCGGTTCATGGCCGCCGATCTGGCCACCTGGAAGCGCGTCATTGCGCAAGCCGGAATCAAGGCGGACTAGCCATGGCGTTTGAATCTATCAAAGTAGGCGTGATCGGCCTTGGGGCCATGGGCCTAGGGATGGCAAGCTCGCTGCGGCGTGCCGGGCAGACGGTGCAGGTGTTTGATTTGCGGGAAGGTGTGGCGCAGACCTTTGCTGCTGGCGGTGGCCACGCCGCAGAATCGGCGGCGGCGCTGGCCTCAGCTTGCAGCGTGGTGATCTCTGTGGTGGTAAGCGCTGCGCAAACTGAAGACCTCTTGTTTGGCAGCGGCCAAGTGGCGGCATCGATGCGCCCGGGCAGCGTGTTTGTGATGTGCTCCACCGTGGATCCCGCAGCGTCAATCGGCTTCGAGCAGCGGCTTGCACCCCTGGGGGTGCACTACCTGGACGCCCCCATCTCAGGGGGTGCAGCCCGCGCGGCCACAGGCCAGATCACCATGATGACTGCCGGTCAGCCGGCCGCCTATGCCGCCTGCGGCACCGTGCTGGAATCCATGGCAGCTAAGGTGTACCGGCTCGGCGAGCGCGCGGGTGCTGGCAGCAAAGTGAAGGTCATTAACCAACTGCTGGCGGGTGTGCATATCGCCGCCGCCGCCGAGGCCATGGCCCTGGGCCTGCGCGAAGGGGTAGATCCAGCGGCGCTCTACGAAGTCATCACCCACAGCGCGGGCAACAGTTGGATGTTTGAAAACCGCATGGCGCACGTGCTGGCGGGTGACTACACGCCGCTGTCGGCCGTGGACATCTTTGTGAAAGACCTCGGCCTCGTGCTGGACATGGCGCGCGCCAGCAAGTTTCCGCTGCCGCTTTCAAGCACCGCGCACCAAATGTTCATGCAGGCCTCCAGTGCAGGATTTGCCAAGGAAGACGACAGCGCGGTGATCAAGATCTTTCCCGGCATCACGCTGCCCAAGCCCGAAACGCCGGGCTCCGCCTAAGCCCCTGGCCCCACAGCGCGCGGGCCCGGTTATGGCGCCTGCTCGACCCCGGTCGGTACCCGCTGGCCCAGCGCCGCCAGTGCCTTGGCCCGCGTGGCCGTGGCCGCGCCGGGCAGTGCGAAACCGCGCACTGTGCCTTGGGCATCCGCCCATTGCCAAACGCCGGGTGCGCTTGGGGCCTGCCATTGGCCCAACGCACCCGGGGCGGGCGGCAAGACCAGCAAAGGCAGTGCGGGTGTTTTGACAGCCACCGGCATCGGCGCAAATCGCAAGGGCGTAGGCGCGCTGCCAGCTTCCGTGAAAGCCAAATGCGCCGCCAGCGCTTTGGCGGCCGCCATGATGGGCATCACATAGGGCAGCGGGCGGCTGGCGGTGCCGTCCAAGGATTCACTGGCGTACTGCGCCACGTCACCCAGTGCATACACATCGGGGGCGCTGGTTTGCAGGTGCTCGTTGACCAGCACACCGCGCTCAGTGCGCAGGCCGACCGCCTGGGCCAGCGCCACGTCGGGTCGCAGGCCAATGGCCGACAACACTACGTCGTGCTCAGCCGCTAGCGGGGCCGAGGCCGTTTGCCCCCACAACCACTGCACGCCCAGGGCCGCCAATGCGTCGGCCAGTTGTTGTGAAGCAGCCAACGGGAGCAAGGCCGCCAGTGGGCGCTGGCCAGGGTCCACCACGGTGACGGGGTGGCCCTTGACGGCCAAGTCATTGGCAAATTCGCAACCGATCAAGCCCGCGCCTACGATCAGCACACGGGCGCGCTGGCCGGTGCGCTGCTGCGTCGCCTCCAAGGCCTGGCGCAGCGCGGCGTAGTCCTCGAGCCCGTTGACCGACAGCACCGGCACCGGGCTGTCGGGCAGCGCCAGGGGGATGGGCAGCGCGCCGGTGGCCAGCACCAAGCGGGCATAGGGCCACACACGGCCGTCAGCCGATTGCACCGTGCGGGCAGCAGTGTCGATGGCGCTGATGCGGGTGTGCGGCACCACATCCACCGCCAGTTGCGCCGCCATGGTGGCCACCGGCGTCGTCACCAACTGATCAGCGCCTTTGCCCTGCGCGAGTGCGTTGCTTAGGGCGGGCTTGGCGTAGAAGTCACCGTTGCGCTCGGTGATCAGGCTGACGGGCGTGCTGCGGTGCAAGCGGCGCAGCTCGCGCACCGCGCTCCAGGCCGCCAGGCCCGAGCCCAGCACCACCACTGGAGTTATCGCATCGACTGCAGCAGGGGCAGCCATGGTTAGACCGCCACCATTTCAAAGTCAGCCTTGGCCACGCCACAGTCGGGGCAGGCCCAGCTGTCGGGTACGTCGGCCCAGCGGGTGCCTGCGGCAATGCCGTCTTCGGGGCGGCCAGCGGCCTCGTCATACACAAAGCCGCAAACGATGCAGAGGTAGGTGGTCATGGTGTGCTCTTTAGGAAAGGTTTGGAAGTTTTGTGACTGCTGCGCCCTAAAACAGGGCGTAAGCAGCTATTAACTTGATAGCAATCAGGCCGTTGCAGCTTCAGCGGCACGTACCGCGTCCAACTGCTTTTGATAGTGGGCAGCGTGGCGCTCTTCGACTTTGGCCAGCGCGGCAAAGCGCTTTTGCGCCTTGGCCAGCGTGTCTTTGAAGCGCTGGGCGTGCTCTTTGGATTCGGCAATTTGCTCGTTCATCTCAGCCACGGCGGCGGCGTTGCCTTCAGCCTCGGCCGTCTTGCGAAAACCGGGGTACATCTCGGTGTATTCGTAGGTTTCGCCATCAATGGCGATCTGCAGGGCGCGCGCCGGGCTCATCTCGGCCTTGGGGTACAGCAAATCCAGGTGGCCAAAGGCGTGCTGCACTTCTTGGTCAGCGGTTTCTTCAAAGGTGCGGGCGGTGGCCTCGTCACCCATCTCGCGGGCCAGCTTGGCGAAGTAGCGGTATTTGATGTGCGCCATGGATTCGCCGGCAAAGGCGGCTTCGAGGTTGGCGATGGTTTTGATTTCGGGGCGCTGGGCGGTGGTCATGGTGGGCTCCTGGGGTGATCGGGCGGCTTGGGCATTGATCGAATCGATCAGCACGAGACGAATGGTAGGGATTGGCAATCAATAAGGCCAATCGGAAGTTTCTTGGTCATTGATAGGGGCTATCGATGAGCGGGCCGTGATTACGTCGATGGGCGGCGACAAATGTCGGCGCCCTGACTAGCATCCGGGCCTATGGAGCACGCCAACACCGCCGAGGCACCCGCCGCAGCAACTGCAACCGCAAGCGCCACAGCCGCATCAGCCGCGGTGCTGCCCCTTGCACTGAGCGCCCTGTCGGCAGCCTGCGGTGGCGGCGACGCCGAAGTGCCCCAGGCCTTGGCGGACGGCCGCTCGGCCCCCTACCGCCCCGACTTGCTGCCGCACGACCGCGCAAGCGACTTGCAGCCTCACCACCGCGCCGCGCTGGCCGGCGCACCTGCGGGGCGGCTGGCAGCCAGGGCCATCCGCTCGCCCACCGCCGACGAGTTTTTTGAATGGGCCGAGCGCACCTTTCCCCAGTTCTTCCCCGGCCCCGCGCAGACCTTGCCCGGCGCCAATGGCTTGCTGGTGCGCTTTTATCCCGGCACGCAGATTTACCTGTCGGTGTCCAACGACGCGCGGCTGGCCATATCGGGCATGGGGCCCGTCACCAACAACCAGGCCGTCAGCCTGGGCCGCGTGGCCGACTTTGCCGACGCAGTGCTTGCGCCCACGCCCGCCGCCGCGCCGCTCACCGACGAAGACGCCGCCCGCTTTTTGCAGCAGGCGCAGTTCTCAAGCACCTTGGCGCAAATTGCCGCCGTGCGCGCCAAAGGCTATGCCGGTTGGTTGGATGAGCAATTGGCGCTGCCCATGGGCCAAACCGGGTGGGATTGGTTGATTGAGAAAGGCTACTCAGTCGTCAATGAATGGAAGCACTACAACAACGGAGAAACCACCCGATACATGACGTGGTACCAGTTGATGTCGCTGCCCGACCAGGTGCGCCGGCGTTGGGCGCTGGCGTTGTCGGAAACCTTTGTGGTGTCCATGCGGGGACTGGGCGACTCTTCTTTTTGGCCCGGCTTCATGATGACCGCGTACTGGGACATCTTGTGCAAACACGGCTTTGGCAACTACCGGGATTTGCTGCATGACCTGACCCTGAACCCCGCCATGGGGGCATTCCTCAACACCAAGGGCAACGAGAAAGAAGACGCGACCATCGGCCGCTTTCCCGATGAGAACTACGCCCGCGAGGTGATGCAGCTCTTTTCCATCGGGCTGTATGAGCTGAACCTGGACGGCAGCCCCAAGCTCAACGCCCAAGGCAAGCCGATTGAGACCTACACCGCGTCAGACGTGAGCAACTTGGCGCGCGTTTTCACCGGCTATGACCACGATTTTTCAGTAGGGCGAGTACCCGAAGGTCCGCCACATTTCGCGTGGAAGTTGCCCTATGCGCGCAACCCCATGCCGCTGAACCCGGCTAAGCATTCCGCGCTAGAGAAGAAGTTTTTGGGCGTCACCATCCCGCCCAATACATCGGGCCCTGAGTCGCTCAAGATCGCGCTGGACACCTTGTTCAACCACCCCAACGTGGGCCCCTTTTTGGGCCGCCAGTTCATTCAACGGCTGGTGACCAGCAACCCCAGTGCTGGGTACGTGGCCCGAGTGGCCACGGTGTTCAACAGCAACGGCGCAGGGGTGCGCGGCGACTTGAAAGCCGTGTTGCGCGCCATCCTTTTGGACCCAGAAGCACGCGGCGCAGCGAGCTTGGCGTCCACCACCTTTGGCAAGCTGCGTGAGCCTGCGGTGCGTATTGCCCAGTGGGGGCAAAGCTTCAAGGTGCGTTCAATCTTCAACACCTGGAAGCCAGTGATCAAGGCGTGGCGCCAAGGTATTGATGTCAACCAATACCCGCTAGATGCGCCGTCGGTCTTCAACTTCTTTCGCCCCGGCTACATCCCGCCCGGCACTGAGATGGCGCGCATTGGCGCCACGGCGCCCGAGTTTCAGATCATGAACGAGAGCACAGTTCCGTCGTGGTCCAACTTCATTGCCACGTATTTTCAGAATGGCATCCGTGTCACTGGGCCAGACGTGCCTCAGAACATCAGCACCGCCGCTGATGGGCAGGACGTGGTGCCTGACTACAGCTACGAAATGTCCCTCGTCGGGGACTTGGACGCCCTGGTGCGCCACTTGAACTTGGTGCTGTGCGCCGGAACCCTGTCCGCCGCCAGCGTCAACACAATAGTGGCCGCGCTGCGCGCGCTGCACCCACGCCCCACGGAATCCGACGAGCGCCGCCAAGGCCATGTGGCCCGCGCATTGATGTTCGTGATGTCGGCGCCTGAATACATCGTGCAACGCTGAAGGGGATAACCATGCATCCAATGGACCCTTCACGCCGAAGCTTTCTGCAGCAAACCGGGCTGGCACTCACGGGCGTGGCCGCCCCGCTGGCCGTGAACCTGGCCGCCATGGGCGAGGCCGCAGCCCAGTCGGCCACCGACTACAAGGCGCTGGTGTGCGTGTTCCTGTTCGGCGGCAACGACCACGCCAACACGGTGGTGGCCTTTGACGATGCCAACCACGCGCGCTACACCACCCTTCGCGGTGCCGTGCTGGCCACGCCCAAGTCGCAGTTGGCCGCCACTGAACTGATACCCACCCGTCCGCTGGCCAACGGCGTGAAGTACGCCTTGGCCCCTGAGATGCCCGAGCTGGCCGCGCTGTTCAACGCGGGCCAAGCGGCCGTGATGCTGAATGTGGGTCCGCTGGTGGTACCCCTGACCCGCCAGCAGTATCAGGCGGGTGTGCTGGCCCAACCGCCCAAGCTTTTCTCTCACAACGACCAACAGTCGGTGTGGCAGGCGCAAGGAGCCGAAGGCACCACCCGTGGCTGGGGTGGCCGCATTGCAGACCTGACGCTGTCAGCCAACGGCAACCCGCTGTACACCTGCGTGCAAGTGGCCAGTGACGACGGCTTTGCGGGCGATGCGGTGTTTTTGTCGGGCAACACGGCGCAGCAGTACCAGTGCACCACGGCGGGTGCGGTGCCTTTTGAGCCCACCTTGGCCACCGGCAACTTTTTCTACAACAACCCCGCCGTCAACGCGATGTTTTCGGAGTTTTTGGTCAAGCCGCAAACGCATGTGCTGGCCGAGGAATACGCCCGCATCGTGCGACGCAGCATTGCGGCAGAGATCGATGTGCGCGCTGCTTTGAATGCGGGCGTGGTGCAAACGCCGTTTCCGCAGGGCAACGGTTTGGCTTCGCAACTGCGCATCGTGGCCAAGATGATTGCGGGTCGTTCGGTGCTGGGTGCCAAGCGGCAGGTGTTCATGGTGTCGCTGGGCGGCTTTGACACCCACGACAACCAGCCCAACCGCCACCCGGGGCTGGTGCGCAAGGTCAGCCAAGCGCTGGATGCGTTCTACAAAGCCACGGTGGAGATTGGCATGGCCAATCAGGTCACCGCATTCACCGCGTCGGACTTTGGTCGCACGCTCACCAGCAATGGCGACGGCACCGACCACGGCTGGGGCGGCCACCACTTCATGGTGGGCGGCGCGGTGCGCGGCAGGGCGCTCTATGGCACACCGCCGCCGATTGCGGCAGGCAACACCAGCGCGGCAGAAGACCAATGGCATGTGGGCCAAGGCCGCTTGCTGCCCAGCACTTCGGTGGACCAATTGGCAGCCACCCTGGGGCGCTGGTTTGGGTTGTCAGACGCTGACCTGTACCGCACCTTGCCCAACCTGAACCACTTTGGCGACGTGGCGGGGCGGCCCGACTATCCGGTGAACCTGGGCTTCATGGGCTAGCGTGTTGGCAGCATGCGCGTGCTTGACGCAGCTTCACGGTTTGTGCGTATGCTCCTATCCCATGTTGTCTAGGAGGTTGCTATGGCCCTGATGGATTTCATCAAGAAGCAGTTCATTGACATCATTCAATGGACCGAAGACAGCGACGGCACGCTGGCTTGGCGCTTTCCCATGGCGGACATGGAGATTCAGTACGGCGCTTCGCTCACCGTGCGTGAATCGCAAATGGCGGTGTTTGTGAACGAGGGCAAAGTGGCCGATGTGTTCGGCCCCGGCATGTACAAGCTCACCACCCAGACGATTCCGGTACTGACGTACCTGAAGAACTGGGACAAGCTGTTTGAGTCACCGTTCAAGAGCGAGGTGTACTTCTTCAGCACCCGCCAGCAGGTCGACCAAAAGTGGGGCACGCCGCAGCCCATCACCGTGCGCGACAAAGACTTTGGCGCGGTGCGCCTGCGGGCCTTTGGCAACTATGCCTTCAAGCTGGTGGACCCCAAGCTGTTTCACACCGAGGTGTCGGGCACACGGGCCAGCTACACCGTGGCCGAAATTGACGGCCAATTGCGCGGGCTGGTGTTGCAAAACATCAGCGTGGCCATTGCCTCCAGCGGCATTCCGTTTTTGGACCTGGCAGCCAACCAGATCTTGTTTGCCGAGGCGCTGCGCAAGCAGCTTGACCCCGAATTTGCCAAGCTGGGCCTGAAGGTCGAGCAGCTCACGGTGCAAAGCTTGTCACTGCCCGAAGAGCTGCAAAAAATCTTGGACCAAAAAATTGGCATGGGCATGGTGGGCAACGACATGGCCAAGTTCATGCAATACCAAACCGCGCAGGCCATTCCCAAGATGGCAGAGGGCGCAGCAGGCGCGGGCGGTGGCGGCTCGGTCGTTGGCGACGCAATGGGGCTGGGCGCGGGTGTGGCCATGGGCCAAGTGCTGGCGCAAAGCCTGCAGGCAGGCTTGGGTGGCATGAACCAGCCCGCTATGAGTTCTGTAGCAGCTTCCGCAGGAATGGCGGGCGCTGCAGCCGCATCAGGCATCAAACCTGATGAAGTGATGGCCACGCTAGAAAAGCTGGCTGAGCTCAAAAGCAAAGGCATCCTGACGGAAGAAGAGTTCGCCACCAAGAAGGCTGAGCTGCTCAAGAAACTGGTGTAGTCACGCTCTGGCTTGGTCGTCCTTCCTTGACTGAATCCACCGCGCCCGGTGGCTGAAAGCGCTTCCCCCCAACGCGCCTGGCGTGCGGCCTGCCCGGGTTGCGGCGCGCCGGTGGAGTTCAAGTTTGCGCAGAGCACCCATGCGGTGTGCGGCTACTGCCAAAGCACCGTGGTGCGCAGCGGTGAGGTGCTCAAACGCATCGGCAAGATGGCCGAGCTGTTTGATGACCACAGCCCGCTTCAGTTAGGCGCATCCGGCACCTACAAAGGCCGCGCCTTCACTTTGGTGGGGCGGCTGCAGTTCAAGGGCTCCACCGGCGTTTGGGCCGAGTGGGAAGCCCTGTGCACCGACGGTACCCTGCTCAATTTGGCCGAGGACAACGGCGCCTATGTGATGGCGCGGGCGCTGGACACGGCGCGTGAAGCCCCCGCCGCCGAGCACTTTCGTTTAGGCGCCACCACGGCAGTCAACGGCAAGCCCGCCACCGTCACCCTCAATGATTCGGTGGCGCTGATCAGCGCCCAAGGCGAGCTGCCCAAGCTGCCGCCGCTGGGCCAGCCCTTTGCGGTGGTGGAGCTGCGCACCCAAGAGCAGCAAGTCATCAGCATTGAATACAGCAGCACCCCGCCGCGCTGGAGCGTGGGCGAAGCGGTGGCGTTGGCCGACTTGGCCATGAGCGGCCTCAAGACCGAGCTGGCCAGCGAAAGCAAAGGCCGCCAGTTCAGTTGCCCCAACTGCGGCGCCAGCGTGGGCGTGTCGCTGGCCAGCAGCAAGAGCGTGGTGTGCGGCAGTTGCGACAGCATCATCGACCTGAACACCGGCATTGGCGGCGAGCTCACCGCTGTGAAGCAAGACGAGCACATCGAGCCGCTCATTCCCATGGGCTCATCTGGCAAGCTGCAAAACACCCAATGGCAGGTGGTGGGCTTTCAGCATCGGCTGGGGGTAGAGCCCGGCTCTGACGAGCACTTTGGCTGGGACGAATACCTGCTGTTTGAAGCCAAGCGCGGCTTTGTGTTTTTGGTGGACTCCACCGAGGGCTGGAGCTTGGTGAAACCCACCACCGGCGTGCCCAAGCTCAGTGCCAATGGCAGCCAGGCCACGTATCTGGGCGGCTCCTACATGCTCACCAGCACCTACAAGGCCGAGACCACTTATGTCTGCGGCGAGTTTTACTGGCCCGTGTTTCGCGGCCAAGTCACGCAAAACCGCGACTTTGCCCGTGGCCGTGATTTGCTGAGCCTGGAGCAAAGCGACAAAGAACTCAATTGGTCAGCCGGCTCCAAGCTCGACGCCAACACCGTGGTGCAAGCCTTTGGCCTCAAGGGCCAAGAGGCCGCTTTCAAACGTTCTGACGTGACGCCAGTGAGCTTCTCAGGCGGCAACGGGATGAGTTTTTCAACACTGCTGACGATCTTTGTGATTCTGATCATTCTGGCCAGCATCATGAACGCATGCGGCCCGCGCTGTGACCCGTCACGCGAGGATTGCAGCGCCTACACCAGCTCCAGCGGGCGCAGCAGCGGCGGCTCGTGGGGCGGCGGGGGCTCGATTGGCGGCGGTGGCCACAAGTAGCTGGTTGGTGTTTTGACGGTTGGTTGTTCACCCAAGGAGAAACCAAATGATGTGGGGCCTTGAATACTTAAAACCCGGCGCGTTTTTGTCGGCGCTGCTGTTCGCCATCATTGGTGTGGTGATCTTTTGGATCTGCTTCATCATCATCGACAAGCTCACGCCCTACGACCTGTGGCTGGAGATTGTCGAAAAGCAAAACGTGGCCTTAGGGCTGGTGGTCGCAGCCATGAGCCTGGGTATTTGCATCATCGTGGCCGCGGCCATCCACTAGACCGGTGCCCAGCCCAGCGGTGCCGGTGCCAAGCGCTCCGGCCGCAGCAGACACCGCAGCAGACTTGGCCACGGCCCGGTCGCGCTGGCCTGCGCCTGGGTCGGCTGAACCGGGCGCGGAGCCCGCCACCGAGGCCACGCCACCCCCCGCGTCGAATGACCCGGTGCCGCCAGGCCCGCGGCCAATGGAAGTGGCGCTGCTGGCCAGCGTGTTCGTCATCGCCGCCTGCGGGCTGGTGTACGAACTCGCTGCGGGCGCCTTGGCCAGCTATGTGCTGGGTGATTCGGTTCTGCAGTTCTCCACCATCATCGGCACTTACTTGTTTGCAATGGGCGTGGGCTCGTGGTTGTCGCGCTTTATTGATCGGCAATTGCCCGCGCACTTCTTGCGCATTGAGCTGCTGATTGCCTTGGTGGGCGGCCTCATGCCCGCTGCCTTGTTTTTGCTGCACGCGCACCAGCCGCTGGCTTTCAGAGAGGTGCTGTACGGCCTGGTGCTGTTGATCGGCACGCTGGTGGGGCTGGAAATTCCGCTGGTGATGCGGCTGCTTAAACGCAATGTGGCGCTCAAGGATTTGGTGTCACAGGTGCTGACCTTTGACTACCTGGGCGCGCTGGCGGTGTCGCTGGCGTTTCCCTTGCTGCTGCTGCCGCAGCTCGGCCTGGTGCGCACCGGGCTGCTGTTTGGGCTGCTCAATGCCGGGGTGGCGCTGTGGGCGCTGTGGCTTTTCAGGCACGAGCTGCGCGGCCTGCTGTGGCATGTGGGCGCCGCACTGGGCACGGCAGGGGTGCTGGCGCTGGCTTTTGCCCAAGCCGACCGCATCACCACCTGGGCCGAAGACCGCTTTTATCAAGACAAAGTGGTGTACGCCGAATCATCACCCTGGCAGCGGGTGGTGGTGACCCACGGCCGCGAAGGCCACAAGCTGTACTTGAACGGCAACCTGCAGTTTGCCGAGCGCGATGAATACCGCTACCACGAAGCGCTGGTGCACCCCGCCGCAGCGGCCTTCAACGCTGCGGGCACAGGGCCGCGCCGGGTGGCCGTGCTGGGCGGGGGCGATGGCTTGGCAGTGCGCGAGATCTTGCGCTATCCGGCGGTGGAGTCCATCACCCTGGTGGAGCTGGATCCACACATGACGCGGCTGTTTTCCACCCACGCCGCGCTGCAGCGCATCAATGGTGATTCCTTGCGCTCACCCAAGGTCAAGGTGCTCAATGCCGACGCTTTCACCTGGTTGGAAGACAGCCGCGAGATGTTTGATTTGATCGTGGTGGATTTTCCTGACCCCACCAATTTCTCGATTGGCAAGCTCTACACCGACAGCTTTTACCGCCTGCTGGCCGCGCGCTTGTCGGCCAGTGGTTTTGCGGTGGTGCAAAGCACCTCACCGCTGGTGGCGCGGCAAAGTTTTTGGACGGTAGTGCAAACCATTGAATCGGTAGGCCTGCACACCAGCGCTTACCACGCCTTGGTGCCCAGCTTTGGCGAATGGGGCTTCATCATCGCCAGCCGCAGGCCTTGGGCGCCGCCTACGCAGGTGCCGGATGGCCTGCGCTACGCCAGCCCGCCCATCATCAGCGCCATGACACAGTTCCCGCCCGACATGGCACGGGTGGATGCGGATGTGAACCGTCTGTACAACCAAGTGCTGGTGACGACGTTTGAGCGCGAATGGGGCCAGGTACGCCGTTAGTGCCTGCCCCTGGCGTGTCCCGGCGCGCTGCGCTGGGCGGCCTGGGTGCGGCCACTGCAGTGGGCTTGGGGCTTGGCTCTTGTACGCCTGGTGGTGCGCCCGGGGGTGCGCCCGCAGGTGCGCCGCTCGCGTCGGCCGATGTGCTGGCCCTGGACAGCGCTGCGGTGCGCGAGGCCTTGGCCCACACCCAGGGCCTGCCCGTGCAATGGCTGGCAGACCACGGTGCGGTCGCGCATGCCGCCCTGGGCGTACAAGGCGCTGGCGCGGTACCTGCACACGGCGCGGCCACACCGCAACGCGCGGATGTGCTGGTGTTGGGGGCGGGCGTGGCTGGCTTGGCTGCTGCGCGGGCCTTGATCAGCCGCGGCGTGCAAAACGTCGTGGTGCTGGACCTGCAAGACCAGGCAGGCGGGCATGCTCAGGGCTTGACGCTGGATCTGCCCGGTGGCGGTCGCACCTCCGTCCCGCTGGCAGCGCACTACCTGCCTGTGCCGGGGCCCCACGCTGAGCGCGACGCGCCCGGCCTGGTGGAGCTGCTGGCCGACTTCGGCCTGCTGCAGCGCGACTCAGCCGGGCGCTGGCAGCCCGAGGCGCGCCACCTGTGTCACAGCCCGCAGGAGCGCTTGTTTGCCCAAGGCCAATGGCACCCCGGCTTGCTGCTGCTGGACGACGCCACGGCGCAGGCGCAAGCGCGCCAGTTAGCCGAGCGCATCCGCACGTTACAGGCCGGTGGTGGCTGGGGCATTCTGGCACCTGCTTGGCACAGCTTTCAGCAAGGAAAAAGGCCTCTTGCGCCCGAATGGTGGGCGCTAGACGCTATTACTTTTGAAGCATGGCTGCAGCAAGAAGGCATCACCCACGCGAGCTTGCTCAGCTATTTGGACTACTGCTGCCGAGACGACTACGGCGCGGGCGTGGGCGTGGTGTCGGCTTGGGCCGGCGTGCATTACTTTGCCGCCCGCCACGGTTTTGCCGCGCCCGATGCAGCCACCGCTCCAGTCGACGCCGCCTGGCCGGTTTTTACCTGGCCCCAGGGCAATGGCTGGCTCACCCAGCGCCTGGCCGCTCCCTTGGGGCCTCGTCGGCTGTTGCTGGGCCGCGCGGCTGTCTCTGTGCAGGAGCAGCGCCAAGGGGTGTTGGCGCAGGTGCTGCGCTTGGCAGATGGCACGGTAGAGCGCTGGCAGGCCAAGGCAGTGGTGTTGGCGCTACCTGCGCATGTGCTCCGACGCGTTTGGCCGGATGCCCCAGCGCCCTTGCGCCAGTGGCCTAGCGCGCAAGCCCACTGGCAGCTGGCCCACCTGGTGCTAGACAAACCGCCGCGCGATCAGCGCGGCCCGGCGCTGGCTTGGGACAACGTGGTGCGGGGCGGCCATGGCCTGGGCGTGGTGCATGGCGGCCATCAGCGCACCGACCCACGCCCCGGTCCCACCGTGTGGACCTGGTATCACGCTGGCGGTATTGACCCACGCGAGCGTCTCGCTTTGCTGCGCCAGGCGCCGGGTGAGGGCCTAGCGCCCTTGTGGGCCGATCTGTTAAGCGCCCACCCCGACTTGCCCGAGCGTGTGCAGGCCATTGCCCGAGTGCGACACGGCCATGGCATGCCTTGCCCCCTGCCTGGTTTGCAGCAAAGCCTGCAGCGCGCCAGCACCTTGCCGGGCTGGCCGGTGCCCACGTCGGCCAGCGGGCGCGTTCGCTGGGCCCACAGCGACTGCGCTGGCTATGCCATTTTTGAAGAAGCTTTTTGCCGCGGTCACCTAGCGGGGCACCAAACCGCCCAGCGCTTGAGCACAATGGGTGCCTATGGATGAGTCTGCATCTGCACCTGCAGTGGCTTTGGGGCACGCCGACGACGAGTTGCGTCGCCTGCGTGCTGCGCTAGAGCGCCAGCGCGACCTGCTGGGCCTGGCGGGCCGCCTGGGCGGCACGGGTGCCTGGATCTGGGAATGCGGGGGTGACGGCAGCCTGACGATTTCCGAGACGCTGGCCGAGATTCTGGACATTGACCCCGCCGCCGAAATCACCTTTGAAGGCATGCGCCGGCTGATCGCGCCAGAGTTTCGCCAGGGGGGGGTAGAAAGCACCATGGCAGCCACGCGCGCCGGGGTGCGGTTTTCCTATGACGCACAGATCGTGCGGCCAATGGCGTCGCGCCTGTGGATTCGGTCCACGGGTGAAGCCACCCTAGACGACAACGGCCGCCCGCTGCGGCTGATGGGCGCGGTTCAGCTGATTGAGACCGAACGCCAGCGCAGCCTAGAGATGAGCGCCAGCGAAGCACGCTTTCGCATGGTGGCCGAGGCCACCACCGATGCCGTGTGGGACTGGGATTTGCGCACCGACGCCATGTGGTGGAGCGAAGGCATCGGCACCTTGTTTGGCTATACCCCTGAAACACTTGAGCCCGACAGCCGTTCTTGGACGCTGCGCCTGCACCCTGACGACTACCAGCGGGTGGTAGACGGCATCCATGCCGTCATCGACGGCACCCACAGCACTTGGCAAGACCGATATCGTTTTATGCGCGCAGACGGGCAGGTGGCCCATGTGCACGACCGCGGCTTTGTGTTTCGCGACGAAGACGGGCGGCCGATTCGCATGGTGGGCGGCATGGCCGACCGCACCGCTGAACACGAAGCCCAACTGGCCGCGCAGCGCGAAGCCGCTATTCGCAGCTCGATCACCCGGGTGCAGCAGGAGCTGGCCAACCTGGACAACGGCACCCATTTGTCGCTGGTTTTGCAGCGCATGGCACAAGCTGCGCTGGACTTCACCAGCGCTACCAGTGCCACCATTGAGTTGGTCGAAGGCGCCTTGCTGCGCACCAGTGCCAGCGTGGGTGATCTGGCGTCGCCCTTGGGCTCGGTACAGCCGCTGGCCAATACCTTGTCGGGCCGCTCCATTCGGCGCGGCAGGGTGATGGCTTCTAGCGATCAGCGCAGCGACAGCCGCTACATCGAGTCGCACATGCCCAACCGCGCCGCTGCCGCCGCCATGGCCGCACCCCTGCGCACGGGCAACCAGGTGGTGGGCGTGCTCAAGCTGCTTGCGCCGCCAGAGCATGCGTTTACAGAAGCCGATTCATTTCACTTGCAAGTGTTGGTGGAAACTTTGGGTTCCACCATTGAGCGCAGGCAGTTCACCGAGCGCCTGAAAGCGTCTGAGCAGCAGTACCGCGCTCTGTTTGGCGACAGTGTGTTGCCGATGTGGGTGTATGACCAAAACTCATTGCGCTTGCTGGAAGTCAACGACGCGGCGGTGGAGCACTACGGCTACAGCCGCCTTGAGTTCTTGAACATGTCGGTGCGCGACTTGTGGGTTGATCGCATACCCGAGCGCGAGGCGCACTTGCGTGACCTCATCGCCCGAGGCGAGCACGCCAGCAGCGTGACCACCCAGCACCGCTGCAAGGATGGGCGTGTCATTGATGTGGACGTGCGCGCCACCAGCAACGTGTTCAATGGCATTGCCTGCCGGCTGGTGGTGGTGGTAGACATCTCTGAGCGCCTGCGCACCGAACGCGAGCTGGCCCGCATCAGCCGCGCGCAGGCCATGCGCTCGGGCTTTAACGAAGTGCTGGCCCGGGCGCAAGACGAATCGGGCTTGCTGCAAGAGGTTTGCCAAATCGCCACTGAGCTCGGTGGCTATCGGGTGGCCACCATTGGCTTTGCGCGGCACGATGCGGACAAAAGCATTGAGGTGATCGCCCACTCTGGCGTGGGCGAGAAGGTGCTGCTGACGCTCCCGTTGAGCTGGGACGAGCACTCCCCCAACGGGCAAGGGCCGTCGGCGCGCTGCATTCGTTCCAGCCAACCGGTGCTGATCACAGACACCCTGAATGATCCCGCCTACGCCCAATGGCGCGATAAAGCGACTAGGTTCAATCTTCGCAGTGCGGTGTGCCTGCCTCTTAAGCACCAACAAACTGCTTTTGGATTCTTGTACTTGTTCTCAGCTGAGCCGCTGGACCTCAGTGGGGATGAGTATCAGCTGCTGCTGCAACTGTGCGATGACATCGCATTTGGCGTAGAAAGCCTGCGCGCTCGCGCCGCTGAGCGCGCCTTGCAAGAAAGCATGCTGCGCATTGCCCAGGCGGTATCGGCGCGCAGTGGTCGGTCGTTCTTTCAGATCTTGGCGCAAGACCTGGCGCAATGCATGGGCGTTGAGGCAGTGCTGATAGGCACCTTAGCTTCTGACACCGCCGTGCTGGGCGTTTTGGGCTCGACGGTGCGGGGTGCTACGCAAGACACCCAGTTGCTTGAGCTGCAAGGCCTGCCGCTCGATTTGTCGACAGACAAGTGGCACTGTGCGACTGCTTTTTCCCAACACGCCAGCGAATGGCCGTGGGCTGCGCTCAACCCGGGCTTTCAAAGCGCCTTGGCGTTGCGGCTGGACGACGGCAATGGCAAAGCGCTTGGGCTGTTGCTGGCCTTGAGCGAAAGGGCGCTTGCGTTTTCGCCCTTGGCTATTTCATCGATTCGCATCTTTGCCAGTCGCGCCGCTGCTGAACTGGAGCGACTGGCCTCTGACGACCGCATCCGAGACCAAGCGCAACTGCTGGACCAAGCCTACGACGCCATCTTTGAGCGATCGCTCGACGGTCGCATTTTGTACTGGAACAAAGGCGCAGAGCGCCTGTATGGTTACGCGCTTCATGAGATCCAGGGCCGGTCAATCTTGACCGATGTCTACCAAGACTTGGCGCCCTATCGGACTGCGATGCAAGCGGTGCTGCGCGACGGTCAGTGGCAAGGCGAATTTGAGCAGCGCAATCGCGCTGGCAAGCCGCTAATCGTAGAGGCGCGCTGGACGCTGGTTCGTGATGCTTCAGGCAACCCCCGCAGCATTTTTGCCATCAACAAAGACATCTCTGACCGCAAAGCCACCGAGCGGCAAATCGAGCGGCTGGCTTTTTATGACGGCTTGACAGGCTTGCCCAACCGGGCGCTGCTGCTGGACAGGCTCACCCTGGCCATGGCGCATAGCACGCGCCATGGCCACCAAGGCGCACTGTTGTTCATTGATCTGGATAACTTCAAAACCTTGAACGATACCCTGGGGCACGATATGGGCGATTTGCTTTTGCAGCAAATTGCCACGCGTCTGCAAGAGTCGGTTCGTGTGACTGACACGGTAGGGCGTTTGGGCGGCGATGAGTTTGTGGTGCTGCTCGAGGACATCTCAACGGACAGCGAACAAGCCACCGTCATCACCCGCAACGTGGCTGAAAAAGTGTTGCTGGCCTTAAGTCAGCCGTATTTGCTGGGCACCCATCAACACCTGAGCTCTGCCAGCATTGGGGTGGCACCTTTTCAAGGCCGTGCCACCAGCGTCAACGACCTGCTCAAGCAAGCCGATTTGGCCATGTACCAGGCCAAGGCGGCCGGGCGCAACACGGTGCGCTTCTTTGACCCTGTCATGCAGCGCCAGATCACCGAGCGGGTGGCGCTGGAATACGACATGCGGCTGGGGCTAGAGCGGCAAGAGTTTTTGCTGCACTACCAGCCTCAAGTGGGCGCTGACGGGCGGGTATCCGGCGTGGAGGCTCTGGTACGCTGGCAACACCCAGTGCGCGGCATGGTGTCACCGGCCCTGTTTATTCCTTTGGCTGAAGAAAGTGCCCACATCATGGCGCTAGGCCACCAGGTGCTGCTGCAAGCCTGCAGCTTGTTGGCTTCTTGGCGAGATCAACCTGGCCGTAGGCATTTAAGCATGTCGGTCAATGTCAGCCCGCGGCAGTTCAGGCACCCGGACTTCGTTCAGCAGGTGCTTCAGGTACTCAACCACACGGGCGCCCCCAGCGACCTGTTGAAGCTCGAACTGACCGAAGGGCTGCTGCTGGATGACACCCAAAACGCCATTGCGCGGATGCGCGAACTGTTGGCACACGGCATTGGCTTTTCCTTGGATGACTTTGGCACCGGTTACTCGTCGCTGTCGTATCTGCGTCGCCTGCCCTTGCACCAACTCAAGATCGACCAATCATTTGTCCGCGATCTGCTGGCCAATGCCAATGACCGAGCCATTGCCGGCACGATCGTGGCTCTTGGAAAGGCCTTGCAGCTCAATGTGATCGCAGAAGGCGTCGAAACGCTCGATCAGCGCGATGCTTTGCAACATTTGGGTTGCGAATGTTTTCAGGGCTACCTGTTCAGCAAGCCTTTGGCTGCTCCTGCGCTGGAGGCTTTTTTGTCTCAACTGGCGAACGGGGACAACCCGTAATAAAACAAGTATTTGAATCTAGTCATAGTAGTAAGGGGAGGGCCACCCTGGGGACAAAGGCTAAAAACCCAAGGCAGACAAGCCTTTACGCGATGTTGAACCCTGTGCACCGGCAGGCACTTCGCTGTACGCGGCAATGAACAAGAGCCAGCAGTCGATCAGGGGGTGTGGACAACTGGGTCAGTTACCCACGTCTCATCCTCATTCGCTCCCCACCTGGTCCCCATCCGGTCCCCATTCAGCACGTATTGAAATCTCTAGGCAGCTCCAAGCCTTTTTCGGCAACGGGGCCACCCGTGCCGCGCCATCCACGCTAGCTGCGTGGTCCTCGGCCAGCGCCTGGGAGCAAGGCCAAGGTAGCGGCATCAAAGCGCTGTTGTTGATCGGGGCGAAGCTGGGCGTACAGCTGCAAGGTGGCGGCTCGAACGCGCTCCATGTGCGCCTGTCTGAGTTGCCCTATGGCCTGCATTTGCTCCATACGCTGGGGCGTGGTCATGGATGGCGCCTGCTGGCGAAACTGCCGCAGGGTGTCTTGCATCGCCGTGTGGTCGGGGGCCAGTGCGGTGGTCCACGCGGTCCACGCGCTTTCTTGACTGGCGTCCAGCATCAGGGCGGTTTTCAATTCAGACGAGTGCGATTGCAGTTGCGAGACGCCGCCGGGCCCCATGTGGGTGCGCTCTAACCGAGGCGATGCGGCGTGGGGCTGACCCGCCAGCTGAGCGGGTGGTGACGTTTGTGCCTGTGCGGCTGCTGAGACAGCCAGCCCAAGGGCTAGCAGTACTGACGTGACGGGAAAAGCCCCTGATGTGGCACGGGCCTGCTGCGGTGACGATGCAAAAGACATGTTGAGCTCCTGTTGGCTGCGGAGCAAAGCCCAGTCACTGCGGTGGGCGGGGCATGCTCCGATGCGTACTGTGCGCAGTCCCCACAACTGGCACATATCGCCTAGCCAAAGTTGTGTAAAGCCAGCTAGCCGCGCTACCAACCAGGCGGGAAAGGGCGCGTCAGGCGCCATTGGCGAGGCGCCGGGTTTTGCAAGTAGCCGCCACTGCGCAGGCCGCTCAATAGGCGACCGACCATTTCACGGCTGGTACCAATGCGTTGAGCCATTTCTTTTTGGGTGAGCCCGGCCACGTGTCGCGGCCACGGAGCTTGGCTGCCTTCGGGCTGGGATTGCTCTACCAATAAAGCAGTCAGGCGCCCGTAGACGTCGCTGAGCGCCAGATTGCGCGCATCGCGCGTGGCCCGCCTTGCGCGGCCGATGACACGCACCAGCAAGTCAATTGAAAACTCAGGCTCTGCCGCAATGAACTGAAGCAAGGTGGGCCGAGCGATGACCGAGCACACCGCGGCGTCAAGCGTGACCACGCTGGCTGAGCGCGGTTGGCCGTCCAGCGACATTTCTCCGACAAATTCGCCTGGACCATAAACGCCAAAGGTGATTTCGCGTCCACTGCGGGCATCCGAGCTAAATGCCCTGAGCCGCCCAGAGCGCACCACATACAGGGTGGTGCCGACATCACCCTCCTGAATCAGGACGGTGTTGCGACGAAACCGCCGTTCGGTACCAAGTGCTGCGAGGCGGGCTAAGCGTTCTTGCGCCGCGTGGCTTGTCGAAAAAGAGGAGTCAACAGAATCGGACACGTCGGCACTGTAGCGTGCCAGCCGCCGATATCCACGCGCGCCCATGCGCTGTGGCCAAGCCTCAACACAAGCGTGACCAAGAACCGGCAGGCTCAATACAAGGCAGTGCCGATACCCACTGGGCCAAGCTGCGCAGCGAGCGGCAGCCCGTCTTGGCGCGAATGGATGCTATCTGGGTGGTGATGGTCGATAGCGCGACCTGATGCTGCTGCGCGATCTGCCTCGGGCTGTCGCCTCGGCACACCTGCTTGAGGACGCGGGATTCGGTCTCTGTCAGCCGATGCTGGCTCACGAACAGTTGAAAAGACAAATCACCCGGCCAAGCGCAAGCGGCCAGCAGCACCAGCACGCAGCCAGCATCGGAGGCGGTCGCAGGCGCTTGTCCGCCCCAGCTGCTAATGGGCAGCACCATCGCGTGGGACGGCGCGTGGGAAGGCGCGTTGGATGGTTCGGCGGGCAGCGCGGGGCGGGTCCGGGCCTCGGGCTCTGAGGGTGTGGCGCTTTGGGTGAGCAAGCTGCATTTCTGCGAGACAACCGCCTGCCGAAGGGCCTGGCGCCAATGTTTGTGCTGGGCCGCATCTGCCAGGGCCAAGGTTTGCTGTGGCGTGATGTGCCACTGAAGACCCGGCGCCGCTTTATTCACGGCAGCGATGCGGTGCTCGGCCTGTTGGCCAAGCAGCCGCGTGGCGCTGCGGTTGGTGTGGAGCATGCGGCCTTCGGCGTCCACCACCACCAGCGGCAGGCCAATGACATCCAGTGCGGTCAGCACACACCAATGCAGTGTGGCGGTGCCAATCGGGGCGGGCACAGCCGGGAGGGGCATGGAGGTCTGGCCAGCGGCGACCAAGGGCTGGTGAGGCGTGTCGGGTTGCCACATGGTGCAGACTCCAGCGTTGCAAGGGTAAGCGCCAGTGTTGGCGCCTCCCGGCTTTTGGGGATGCATCTGTGGGCGAGCAAAAAGTGCGACCCTGTTCTCTTGATGAAAAGGCGAAGGTGTGATGAATCGATCCTTGTTTGAAAGCACCCGCGCCGGTGCGCTGGAGATGTCCAACCGGGTGGTCATGGCGCCGCTCACGCGCAACCGGGCGCCGGGTGCGCAGCCCACCGCCCTGATGGCGCAGTACTACGCCCAGCGGGCCAGCGCCGGCCTGATCGTCACCGAGGCCACGGCCATCAGCCATCAGGCGCAAGGCTATGCCGATGTGCCCGGCATTTGGAGCGATGCCCAAGTGCAAGGCTGGCGCGGGGTCACCGATGCGGTACACGCTGCAGGTGGCCGCATCGTGGTGCAACTGTGGCATGTGGGCCGCATTTCTCATGTGGATTTGCAACCCGGCGGAGCCGCGCCGGTGGCGCCGTCTGCGGTGCGGGCCAATGGCAAAACGGTGCTGATTGGCGCCGATGGGGTGGCGCAGTTTGTGGATGTGTCCGAGCCGCGCGCCCTGCGCGCCGATGAGCTGCCCGGCATCGTGGCTGACTATGCCCATGCGGCGCGCCAAGCGATGGCTGCGGGCTTTGACGGGGTGGAGATCCACGGCGCCAACGGTTATCTGCTGGACCAGTTCTTGAAAACTGGCGCCAACCAGCGCACCGATGCGTTCGGTGGCTCGATGGCCAACCGCATGCGGTTTCCCCTGCAAGTGGTGCAGGCGGTGTGCGAGGCCGTTGGCGCGGAGCGCGTGGGTATTCGCTTGTCGCCCAACACCCCCGCCAATGACATCGTGGATGCTGATCCGCAGCCACTGTTTGAAGCCTTGCTGAAAGCCTTGGCGCCCCTGGGCTTGGCCTATTTGCATCTGATTGAAGGCAGCACTGGCGGCCCACGTGATTTGCCGGATCGGCCGTTTGACTTTTGGCGCCTGCGCGATGTGTACCAAGCCGCTGGAGGCAAAGCCGCTTGGATGGTCAACAACGGCTACACGCCCGAACTGGCGCAGCAGGCGCTGGCGCAGGGGGCTGACTTGATTTGCTTTGGCCGCTCATTCATTAGCAACCCCGACCTTGTGCACCGTCTGAAGGTGGGCGCACCCTTGGCCAAGGCCAATCGGGCCACCTTCTACGGCGGAGGCGCTGAGGGCTACACCGACTATCCTGCCTGGCAGGGCTGAACTAAAAATAGGCCGCTAGCGGCCTATTGGTGAGGGTAGGCAGCTATAAAAACACTAGCGCTAGTCCACCCGATCGGGTGCGCGCTTGACCACCAGCGCAATCGGCCCGAGCACAACACCCAAGATCAGCACCACCCACAGGCTGGCGCTGGGTCCGGCGCCCGCGCCGACGCTGGGCAGCAAGCCAATGGCGCGGCCGACCAGCGCCACCAAGGCGGCCATGGCCAGCGCCAACAGCAGTGCGGCGCTGGCGGTGGAAACGCTGCGAATCAGTGGGCCTTGGGCACCGATGACAAACAGTGTGTAGCCCACCGCGATCAGGGTGGGAAACAGCAGCCACAGCACCAAGCCCGAGGCCTGGGCCATGAACCCAAAGCCGGTGGCCAGCAGCACGCCGCCGCAGGCAAAACCCAAAGCCAAGGTGACCAAACCGAAGATGGCGAGCATGTGGGCCTCTGTGATGAAGTGAACCAATCGAGCTGGCAGGGTAGCAAAATCCACCCACCTTGGCGGTGCTATCAAAAACATAGCTGCTTAGGCCGATAAACAGGGCGCTGGCAGCGCATGGGATGCGCGGCAGCGGCTAGCGTAAACCCGTGGAGGCTCGTAAAATCAGCCCCCTTTCGATGATGCGGGCGCTGCGGTGGCGCCCTGCGCCTGGACACCCCGTGCCAGCCGCTCAACGCAGGAGGCGTTGACTGATGCAGTTCCCCCAAGTGTTTGATGTGATCGTGGTGGGCGGCGGCCACGCCGGTACAGAGGCGGCCTTAGGCGCCGCTCGCATGGGCGCGCGCACGCTGCTGCTGACGCACAACATTGAAACCCTGGGGCAAATGAGCTGCAACCCCAGCATCGGCGGCATCGGCAAGGGCCATTTGGTGAAAGAGGTTGATGCGCTCGGCGGCGCGATGGCCTTGGCCACCGATGAGGCGGGCATTCAGTTTCGGATTCTGAACGGCTCCAAAGGCCCTGCGGTGCGCGCGACGCGGGCGCAGGCCGACCGGGTGTTGTACAAAGCCGCCATTCGCCACCGGCTAGAAAACCAGCCCAACCTGTGGCTGTTTCAGCAGGCGGTGGATGACCTGGTGGTGCAAAGCGACGGTGTGCGCGAAAGGGTGACAGGTGCCGTCACCCAGGTGGGCATCACCTTTAAGGCCCACACCGTGGTGCTGACGGCGGGCACGTTTCTAGACGGCAAGATTCATGTCGGCTTGCAGAACTACAGCGCGGGCAGGGCGGGTGACCCACCGGCGGTGTCGCTGTCGGCACGGCTGAAAGAGCTGGCCTTGCCGCAAGGGCGGCTGAAAACCGGCACACCGCCACGGCTGGATGGTCGCAGCATTGACTGGGCCCGATGCACCGAGCAGCCCGGCGACGGCATGGGCGTAGGCGGCGTGGTCACCGGCCCGATTCCCGTGGCCAGCTTTATGGGCCGGGCCGACATGCACCCGCGCCAAGTGCCGTGCTGGATCACCCACACCACCGCGCAAACGCACGACATCATCCGCAGCGGCTTTGACCGCAGCCCCATGTTCACCGGCAAGATCGAAGGCGTGGGCCCGCGCTATTGCCCCAGTGTCGAAGACAAGATCAACCGATTTGCGGGCAAAGACAGCCACCAGATTTTTCTGGAGCCCGAAGGCCTGAGCACCCACGAGGTGTACCCCAACGGCATCAGCACCAGCTTGCCGTTTGACATTCAGTACGCGCTGGTGCGCAGCATTCCGGGCCTGGAAAACGCCCACATCCTGCGGCCTGGCTACGCGATTGAGTACGACTACTTTGACCCGCGCAGCCTGCGCAGCAACTTCGAGACGCGGCAGATTGACGGCTTGTTTTTTGCCGGTCAGATCAACGGCACCACCGGTTATGAAGAAGCAGCGGCGCAAGGTTTGTTTGCAGGCATCAATGCCGCGCTGCAGGTGAGGGCGCTCGCGCCAAACGGGGCTGCCGGTGTGGCCGAGATGGCGTCGCGCAGCGCGGCGGGGAGCATCCAATTTGACGGTGACCGCTGGCTGCCCGGCCGTGACCAAGCCTATCTAGGCGTGCTGGTGGACGACCTCATCACCAAAGGCGTGAGCGAGCCCTACCGCATGTTCACCAGTCGGGCCGAGTACCGCCTGCAACTGCGCGAAGACAACGCCGACGCACGCCTGACGGAGGTGGGCCGCCAATTGGGCTTGGTGGACGACGCCCGCTGGGACGCCTTCACCGCCAAGCGTGACGCCGTTTCACGTGAAACAGCGCGCCTAAAAGCCACCTGGGTCACGCCCCGCACCCTGGATGCGACACAAGCCGAAGCCGTGCTGGGCAAGGCCATTGAGCACGAATACAGCCTGTTTGACCTGCTGCGCCGCCCAGGCGTCACCCACGCGGCCTTAGATAAGCTGGGCGGTGGCCAATGGGCGGCGCCGGCAGACATGGCCGATACGGTGCGCGAGCAAGTGGAAATTGCGGCCAAGTACGCGGGCTATATCAACCGCCAGCACGACGAAGTGGCCCGCGCGGCGCATTACGAAAATCTGGCGTTGCCCGACGAATTGGACTACGCCCAAGTGAGTGCGCTGTCGATAGAGGTGCGCCAAAAGCTGCAGCGTCACCGGCCCGAAACCCTGGGCCAAGCCAGTCGCGTGTCGGGTGTCACCCCGGCGGCGATCAGTTTGCTTTTGATACATCTGCGCCGTCACGGTGGGCTACAGTGGAAACAATTGTCTAGCGAAGAGGGCGACGGTGATGGTGCGCAACAGCAGTTGGCAAGGGCCTAAACCTGTCGGCGGGCGATTAGGAAACGCCAGGCTGCGCAGGGGCGGGCGCGCCGCCGGGCGCAGCGCACAGCGGGGTGAATTCACCATCGGCCGCATCATTGCGCTCACGGGCATCTTGATCTTGATGCTGATGGTGCCGCTGTACTTCTTGAAGAACCGTGACGCAGAAGCCACCAAAAAAGAGGCGCAGGAAATAGCTGCCGCAAACCAAGTGCTTCCGGTGGTTGCCGCGCCCGGAGCATCGGCTCCGCCCAGCGCGACAAACCCGTCAGCCACCCCCTTCATTGGCAACGGACTGACTTACGGCATCATGCCCGGCCCGCCGGATCAGCCTGCTCAGGTGGTGCACGTGGGCTGCCACGGTGAACCCAAGCCGGGCTTTGATGAACCCCATCGGGGCTCGTGCAACCCCTACCGCGGCGACACCACGTGCCGCACGGTGTTGCCGTTGCTGTGCTTTAAGCCCGGTGGGCAGCCCAAGCCCGACAATTTGCGCTCGGGCTTTTATGACGGCTGGAACAACGGCGAATTGGGCCAGACGCAGCCAGTCATGGGCGCGGTACTTGAAAGCCGAACGGCGGCCGACGCCCGGTGTGGCGCCGAGTTGGGTGAGGGCTGGGCGATGGCCGACTTTCACGGCGGTGGCGGGGGTTGGGGTCAGTCGGGCTGGCGCCACCCCAGCTTGCGGGAGGGTTCACGCTTTTGGGTTCACGTGACGGATCAGCCGGGCAACTGCTGGGACAAAAAGCCGTGACGTCGGGCGGCGGTTCGCGTGCGCCCAGCCCGGACAGTCCCAGTTCCGGATCTGGCCATGCGGGTGAGGTGCTCAGCACCGCCGCATCTACCTTGGGTCTTCGGCTGTCGGGCGCCCAAGTGGATCAATTGCTGCGCTACCGGGATCAATTGGCCAAGTGGAATGGGGTTTACAACCTCACCGCGCTGCGGGACCCGGGCGACATGCTCACCCACCACATTGTGGACAGCATGGCCGCCTTGCCTGCGCTGTTGCGTCAACGGTCTGCGGTGGCGCGGGTGCTGGATGCGGGCTCAGGTGGCGGGCTGCCGGGTGTGGTCTGGGCCATCTGCCACCCGGCACTGCAGGTGGTGTGTGTGGACGCGGTGGGTAAGAAGGCTGCCTTTGTTCAGCAAGCGGCAATTGCTTTGGGGCTGCGGCACTTGCAAGGCGTGCATGCGCGGGTGGAGGCTTTGCCGCCACAGATTCGGCACACCGGTTTTGAAGTCATCACCAGCCGCGCCTTTGCCAGTTTGGCCGACTTCTGCGCCTTAAGCCGTGACGCCCTGTCGGTGGGCGGCTTGTGGATGGCGCTGAAGGGCAAAGTGCCTGACGACGAAATCTCGGTGCTGCCCGACGCCGTCCAAGTGTTTCACGTGGAACCGCTCACGGTGCCGGGCTTGGACGCCCAGCGCTGTGTGATTTGGCTGCGCCCCCGCCCATCGGCCTGAACCGCGCCCGTCGCGCACCCGAAGCGGGCTCCAATAGGCGCAATGCCTTGAAATGCCCGCGCAATGCTTGCGTTAAGCGCGGATTGCCCGCAGGCGGCGCTCACGTACACTGACTGCGCAATTGCGTGCCGCCATCGGTGGCGCGCCCCATGATTGACTCGAAGGAATCGCTTGGTCACCCCACCGCCACCCAACCCCAACGCCGTCGCTCGCGTGTTTTGCGTGGCCAACCAAAAGGGCGGCGTGGGCAAAACAACGACCACGGTCAACCTGGCCGCAGGTCTGGGCAAGATCGGCCAGCGCGTGCTGCTGATTGACTTAGACCCCCAAGGCAACGCCACCATGGGCAGCGCCATCGACAAGCGCGCGCTCACCCACACGGTGTACGACGTGCTGGTGGACGACGTGCCCATCGCCCAAGCCCGCCAGCGCCCTGAGCGCTTGTGGGAAACCGGCTGCGGCTACGACGTGCTGGGCGCCAACCGCGAACTCGCCGGTGCCGAGGTGGAGTTGGTGGATTTAGAGGCCCGCCAGTCGCGCCTGAAATGGGCCATCGACGCGGTGGCGCATGAGTACGACTTTGTACTGATTGACTGCCCGCCTTCGCTCAGCCTGCTCACCCTCAACGGCCTGTGCGCCGCCCATGGTGTGGTGGTGCCGATGCAGTGCGAATACTTCGCGCTGGAGGGCTTGAGCGACCTGGTGGCCACCATTCGCCAAGTGCACGGCAACCTGAATCCGCAGCTCACCCTGATTGGTTTGCTGCGGGTGATGTATGACCCGCGCATTA
Source organism: Comamonadaceae bacterium (assembly GCA_013297985.1). Taxonomy (GTDB): domain Bacteria; phylum Pseudomonadota; class Gammaproteobacteria; order Burkholderiales; family Burkholderiaceae_C; genus JAAFIY01. The sequence goes on from JAAFIY010000004.1 coordinate 53,230, forward strand.
CCTTGCAGCAGCAAGTGAGCGATCAACTCAAGGCGCATTTTGGCGACAAGGTGTTTGATTCGGTCATCCCGCGCAATGTGCGTTTGGCCGAAGCGCCCAGCTACGGCTTGCCCGGCGTGGCCTTTGATGCCGCCAGCAAGGGGGCGCAGTCTTATGTGGCCTTCGCCCAAGAAATGGTGGAGCGGCTCGGGCCCAACGCGGATGCTGGCGCTGAAGCCGTAGCCGCCGATGGTCCGCCCAGCGAAGCGACCGATGCGCATTGATCGGCGCGCCCGCTCACTCGGCCCGGCGCCAAGCGCTACCAAAAAGATAGCTACTTGCGCTTTGTTTTAGGCTGCTAGAGCCGGATTTGCCACTTGGCACCACGCGCGGGCGGCCAACACACCCCTTCAACCCTGAACCTACTCCGATGTCGCCCACCTCAGCCACCAAACGACTCAAAGGCCTGGGCCGCGGGCTCGAAGCCCTGCTGGGCCCCAGCATTGACGAGCCGCCGGCCCACGGCGCCGAGGCCCGCCCCGACGGCGAACCCAGCGAGCTTGACCTGATCGACCTGCTGCCCGGCCAATACCAGCCGCGCACCCGGATGGACGAAGGCGCGCTGTACGAGCTGGCTGAAAGCATCAAGGCCCAAGGCATCATGCAGCCGATCTTGGTGCGCAGGCTGGATCCGGCCACCGCCACCGAGCGCCGCGCCCAGTTAGGCCGTGCCGGTGAGGCGCCGCAGGGCAGGCCCACGTTTGAGATCATCGCGGGCGAGCGCCGGGTGCGCGCCGCTGCACTGGCTGGTTTGGGCCGGGTGCCGGTGTTGGTAAAAAATGTGCCCAACGAGGCCGCAGCGGCGATGTCGCTGATTGAAAACATCCAGCGCGAAGACCTCAACCCGCTGGAAGAAGCCCAAGGCCTGCACCGATTGGTGCGTGAATTCGGCCTGACGCACGAGCAAGCCGCCCAAGCCGTGGGCCGCAGCCGCAGCGCGGCCAGCAACCTGCTGCGCCTGCTGCAACTGGCCGAGCCGGTGCAACTGGCCTTGATGGCCGGTGACATCGACATGGGCCACGCCCGCGCATTGCTGCCGCTGGACAAAGCCACGCAAATCATGGCTGCCACCCAAGTCGCGGCCAAGCGCTTGTCGGTGCGTGAAACCGAAAACCTGGCCAAGCGGCTGGCGGCTGAATTCACCCTGACGGCACCCAAGCCCAAAAAAGAAAAATCCCGCGACACCCGGCGGGTCGAAGAAGAGCTGGCTGATTTGCTCACGGCCGCTGTGGAGGTGCGCATCAAAAAGCGCGTCAAGCGCAACGGCCGGGTGGAAGAGCAGGGCGAAGTGGCGATTCAGTTTGGCTCGGTGGAAGAGCTCAATGGCTTGATCGACCGCCTGCGCGGCGTGGGCCACAGCGGCTGAAGTGCCCGCACGGCCCCTGTGCCTAGTTGGGCTAGCGTGCTGTTCAGCCCGTTACCACGCCACAGTCAGCTACATAAAGCATAGCGTTTCGGCGCTGCGAGCCAACCCCAGAATCTCCCTATGCGCCTGCCTTGGCCGCTGCCTGCCTTGTTGACTTGGGTGCTGGCCTGGGGGGTGGCGCTGGCCTTGCAGCGCACGCCGCTGGCGGGCGGTTGGGCTTTGCTCTTGGGCACCGGTGTCGGGGTGCTGTGCGCGTTGGCGGGCACCACCGCCTGGCGGCGCTTGTGGATGGCCGCAGGCTTTCCTTTGTCGGTGGCCGCCGTGCTGGTGGCCGGGGGCGGCGGCAGCGCGCTCAGCCCCTGGCTGTGGCTGGTGATGGCTGCGTGCGTACTCTTGGTGTACCCGCTGGGCGCGTGGAAAGACGCGCCGCTGTTTCCCACCCCCCCGGATGCGCTCGCTGACTTGACCCACACCGCGCCGCTGCCGGCGCTGCGTACCGACGGCCGCCCACCCCAAGTGCTAGACGCTGGCTGTGGCTTGGGCGACGGCCTCATCGCCTTGCGCCAAGCCTACCTACATGCTGATCTGCACGGCACCGAACACAGCCGCCTCTTGGCCGCGCTGGCCCGCTTGCGCTTGGCCCGGCGCCAAGTGAGCGCCCGCTTGCGTGTGGGTGACCTGTGGGCCCAAGCCTGGGCTGACTTTGATGTCGTGTACTTGTTTCAGCGCCCTGAGACCATGCCCCGCGCCGCCGCCAAAGCGGGGGCTGAGCTCGCGCCCGGCGCCTGGCTGATCAGCCTCGAATTTGCCGTGCCCGACGACGACGCGCAGGCCGCTGGCCTAGCGCTGATTGCGGCGCCTGGGCAGGCCGCCCCATCAGCCCAGGCCTACCGCACAGGTGATTCAGCCACTTCGCTTCGGCGGCCATGGGTCTATCGCAAGCAGCCCGGCTGACCAGTGCCCGCACCCGGTGGGCGCCGCCGGAGGCTTCAGCCATCTCCCAACGCCAAGGCAACCCTGGGGCGGCCGTGGGCGTCGGTGTCGAACTCAATGGCGTGGCCAAACACGCGGCCAAGCGCAGCCTGCACGCCCAAGTCGGCCGGGGGGCCATCGGCTTGAATCTGCCCGGCATCTAGCACCAGCAGGCGGTCAGCGCGCAGGGCAATCGGCAGGTCGTGCAGCACAGTGAGCACGGCACGAGGCGCGGCGGTGTCGTGCGCCAGGCGGCGCAGCAGCCGCGCCAGGGTCACCTGATGCGGCGCGTCCAGGTGCGTGGTGGGTTCGTCCAGCAAAAGCAGCGGTGCTTCGGTGGCCAGCACGCGCGCCAGCAGCACCCGCTGGCGCTCGCCGCCCGACAGCTGATGCAGGCGCCGCTGTTGCCACGCGCTGCATTCAGTCAGGGCCATGGCTTGGTCTACAGCGGCTTGGTCGGCCGCGTCGGGGGTGCCCAGCAGGCCCCGGCGCGCAATGCGACCCAGCTCGACCGTTTCGCGCACCGTGAGCTCGCCCGTCACTTCGCCTTGCTGCGCCAGCCAGGCCAGGCGCTGCGCCCGGTCGGCCGCCAGCGTGCGGGCCATGGGGCGCCCGTCTAGCAGCACCTGCCCAGCTGAGCTGGCTTGCAGGCCCGCCAAGGCCCGCAAAAGCGTGGATTTGCCCGCACCGTTGGGGCCGACCAAGGCCGTCCAGCCAGGGCCGATCTGCACGTCAATGCCGCGCAGCACCTCGCTGGTGCCCAAGCGCACGCGCAGTTGTTCGGCTTGCAGCAGGCCGTGGCCAGGCCCGTTCATGGAGCCGTCCTTTGCTTGAGCAGCCACACCAGGTACACCCCGCCCAACACGCCGGTGACCACGCCCACGGGCAGCTCTTGTGGCGCAATCACCGCACGAGAAATGACATCGGCCACCACCAGCAAGGCCGCGCCCATAGCGGCGCTGGCGCTCAGTAGCCATCGGTGTGGCCCGGGTGCTGCTCGGCGCACCAGGTGCGGCGCCACCAAGCCCACAAACGCCACCAGCCCAGCTTGCGACACCGCCAGGGCCGTGCCCGCGCTGAGCAGCAGCACCAACCACAAGCGCACCCGGCTGAGGTTCAGGCCCAGGCTGGCGGCGCTGTCTTCACCCAGAGTGAGCGCGTCCAGTGCCCGCGCGTACCGGCTGGCCGCTGCCAGCAGTGCCACCAGGCCAGCCGCAAGCCAGGCGATGCCAGGCCAGCCCACAAAGCTAGTGCTGCCCAGCATGAAGGCCTGCTTGCCCCGCAGGGCGTCGGGCGACGCCACGGTGATCAAGTCGCTCACCGCGCCCATCATCACGCCCACCACCACGCCGGCCAGCAGCAGCCGCAAGGTGTGCGCCGCGCCACGGGCCAGCAGCAAGGTCAGGCCCACACCTGCCAGGGCCCCCACAAAGGCGGCGCTGATCAGGCCCACGCGCTCAATCCAGGCCACGGTGGCCAAGCTGATAGACGCGCCGCCCAGGGCCGCAGCAGCCAGCACCAACACCACGCCCAAGCCCGCCCCGGCGGCGCTGCCCAGCAGGTATGGGTCTGCCAGCGGGTTGCGAAACAAGCCTTGGGCCAGCGCGCCTGAAAGCCCCAGCAAAGCGCCCACCAGCGCCGCGCCCAGCGTGCGTGGTGCTCGGATCTGGCCCAACAGCAGCATCGCATCGGGCCCCTGCGCATCAGCCCACAGCCCGCGCAGCGACAAACCGTTGGACCCGGTCGCCAAGCCCGCCAACGCAGTCACCACCAAGATGAAGACCAGGCAAAACGCCAAGCGCCGCCGCCTTTGCGCGTCGCTCAACGATGCAGTCGAAGACGGCGCGGGCGCCATGTCGCCGCTCAACGCAGGCCCTGCGGGCCCAGCCGCTGCAGGCAGTCGGCCAGCAAGCTGGCGGCATCGCCTAAGCGCGGGCCGGGTCGCACCAGGGTGTCGTAGGCGGTGGATTCAAAGCCGCACACCCGGCGATCGCGCACAGCAGGCACCGTCTGCCAGCCCGGCCGCGCCAGTAGGGCGGCCTGTTCGCGTTGCACGCCCATGATCAGATCGGGCCGCGCCCGCACCACGTACTCGGGGTTCAGCTTAGGAAAAGGGCCCAGCTCGGGCGACACGATATTGGCCATGCCCAAGCGCGTCAGCGTCTCGCCGATGAACGACGAGGTGCCCGCCGCATACGGCCCGCCGCCAATCTCAAAGTACACCCGTTGGCCACGCAGGGCCGCGGGCACACGCGCGGCGGCTTGCGCGATTTGGGCGTCTAGCCGGGCCCAAGCACGCTCGCCTTCACTCGGGTCGCCCAGCAACTGCGCCACCAGGCCCAGGGTGCGCCGCAGGTCGGCGTGGGTGTCGCTTTTCAGGCGCAGCACCCGAAAGCCCAGGGCATCGAGCCGGTCTAGCGAGCGCGCCGAGGTAGAGGCCAGCACCACGTCAGGCTTCAAGCGCGCAATGGCTTCAATCTGCGCGTCGTCCATGCCGCCCAGGCGCGGCAATGCAGCGATTTCGGGCGGCCAGTTAGAAGAGCGGTCCACCCCCACCAAGCGCGCGCCCACACCCAAAACCCAGGCCACTTCAGTCAGCGAGGGCAGCAAGGTGACGATGCGCTGGGGCGGCGTGTCAAAGCGGTGCTCGGTGCCGCGGTCATCGCGCAGCACCAGCGCTTGCGCCATGGCTGCGCTGGCCCCTAGGCTCAGCCAGGCCCACAGCAGGCCGTGGCGCACACAGCGCCACAGGGGCACCAGATGCTTCATGGAGAAGACCCATCACGATCCGCGCCGGATGGCTTCCCCGCCATCGTGCGCCGCACAGTGCAGGGCTTGCGCGCCGCACCACTTTGTTGGCCGGTATCCGGGCTGGCGGAGACAACCCATGACGCCTTCCCAGCACACAGCGCGCCGATGCGCGGCAGTGCCAGTGGCAATGAGTCACAGGTGGGCAAGCCTTATTGGGCTCGCCGTCCGCTTCACCGTTGCGGGGGCAGCTCAGGCCAGGCGCGGATCGGGCAGATCCTTGCCTTTCTGATTCCCGTTGAACTGTCTCGGCCGAACGCCTTGACGAGCACCAACCCGGCCATGATAGCGAGCCAGACCCGCCCCGCCCCAAGCTACCAGCGCCAGCCCCGCGCTAACGGCAGCCAGCACGCCCAACCCCGCGTGGGCAGCCATGGCGCCCAGGGGCCCCCACTGCCCCACGGCCAGGCCCAAGAGCAGCACCGCAGCGCAAAGAGCCAGTGGCGACAGCGACAAGCCCAGTGGCCAAACTAAGGGTGGCCTGCTCGCCCCGGTCCCCACCGCCACCCGGGTGCTGCACAGCGCCCAAGCCAAGCCCCAGGCCAGTGCGTGCAGCACGCCGGCGGCCATCAGCCCGCGCAGATCGGGCCACAGCCACAGCAGCGCGCTACCGCCGCCCAAGGCCAGCGCGCACAGCGGTGCAACCGTGCGCCGACGCCATCGCACCACACCCACGCCCAGCGAGGCCCCCGCCCCCATGGCGGCGGCATGCAGGGCCAGCACGGCGCCAGGGCTGAAACCCAGTGCCGCGCACCACTGCGCCATGTGGGGCAAGGTGGCCATCATGGGCACCATCGACACCTGCGCGGCCCACAGCGGCGCCGCGCCCAGCTGCTGGCTCAAAGTCACCCCACGTGCGCTTGCGCTGGGGAGGGCGGCATCGGCACCCACTACGCCGTCAAACAAACGCCGCCGACAGGCCGTGACGGGCGCCAGCGGCAGCCGATGAGCGCCCCAGCGCGCCACACCCAGAGCCCACAGCAGGGCGAGGCCAGTGGCGGCCATCGCAACGCCAGATGCTCCTAATTTAAGAGCATCGTCGGGAGATGAATAGAGCGCTGCAGCCGGATTGGCTATAAAGGCCTCCGACCCACCAGCCGTGGCCGACGCCACCACCAGCGCGCCCAACAGCGCACCCACCAAAGGGTGGTGCCACCAGCTTGGCGCGGCCGACGCACGGCTCGCCGCCAGCCGAGCGGCCCGCACCTGCAATGAAGCGCCCACCAGCGCGGCCGCCGCCCAAACAGCCAACGCGGGTGCCACCGCCGCCCATTGGCCCGGGCTGGGCACCGGCCCCTGCCAGCCCCCCATCGAAACGGCCCAGGCAGCGGTCAGCGCATACACCGCCAGCGCGGCCACGCTGATTCGCGCGGCCCAACGACACAGCCAAGCCACAGGCTCTGCCAACCGGTGCTGCAAACCTCGCAGCTGCCGCAGTGCGGGGCGTGATTTGGCAGCCGCAGGCGGCGACACCGCCCACAGCCCCACGGCCGTCGCGCCCAGCCACCAGGCCAGCGGCGCCATGCCGCCCAGCGCCGCACCGCTGTGCACACCCACAAAACCCAGTCCCAACCAAGCGCCCAGCCAGGTGCCCCAGGCCAAGGCGCGGCTGGCCAGCACGCGCCGAGCGGCGGCGGCTTCAGCGGCGCTGGTGCGGCTAGCGGGGCGCATAGGCCTGCAACTGCGCACTGCGGCCATCGGCATGCTGCACGCTGGCGTTAAAGGAAATGATCACCCGCTCCAAGGCGCCGTCATAGGGCAGCGCCTGGTGCGCCAGCCAACTGGGAAACAGCAGCAACTGCCCAGGCAGGGGCGGCACATCCACATGCGGCGGCAGCAAGTAGGCGTTGCCCAAATCCATGTGCGCGCCGCCCAGGTGGGCAAAGGGCGGGCCGTACAGGCGAGTCACGCCATTGGCTGGCCCCCAAGTGGGGTGCTGCACGCGATCGTTTTCAGCATCGGCTTGCAGCACATACACGCCCGACCAACTGCAGTTGCCATGGGTGTGCACATCATGAAACGCGCCGCCGTGGCTGAACTGGCACCACAGGCCTTCCAGCCGCAGCGCCAAGGGCAGGCCTTGGCGGGCGCTGTCTTGCGGCCAGGCTGCCGCATTGGCTTGGGTGACGGTGGCGGTGAGCGAGCGCACGATGAACTGCACCAGCGCCTGAAACTCCGGCAGCTTGATGCGGGTGTGCAAATCGTCGGGGCTGGCCCAAAACGGCGCTTTGACCGCGTCACCCAACTGCGCCCCCAGCGTGGCGCGCAAGGCGCCCAGCACCCGCACCAACAGCGGGTTGTGCTCAGCCGCCAAGTCCCATTGGTGCAGCCCCACGGGCGTGGGCCACAGGCTGTGAAAACCCTTCTGGTCAAACATGGGCAAGGCTTGCCGCGTGATGGCCGCAGGCCACTAGGCTGATGCCAAGGCAGCAGGCCACTTCAGCACGTGGCCGGTGTCGCGCTCAAAACGGGCCAGGTCGTCGGGCGTGTCGACGTCGATGGCGTAGCGCAAGTTGTCGGTGGGCCAGGCCAGCACTTGGCTGGCATGCGCGGCCTGCCATTGGCGGCAGCCCACGTTGGCGTCGCTTTGCAAAATGCGCTGGCACACCTCGGCGCTGAAGATGACCGGGTTGCCGCGTTGCTCGCCTTGCGGGGTGCTCACCAGCGGATACACCACCTCAACGCCCTCGGGCCGTTTTTTGTACGCGGCAATCAGCGCGGTGATGTCTTGCGCGTTGAGCATGGGCTGGTCGGCCAGTGCCACGATGACGGCGTCCAACTTGCCGGCCAGCGCGCCCAAGCCCACCCGCTGCGACGACACCTGGCCCTCTTGCGGCTGCGGGTTGCGCACCAGGGTGACGGGAAACTCTTGCACCACGGGCTCAATGGCCTGGGCATGGTGGCCGGTGACCACCACCACCTCATCCACCCCGGCGCCCGACAGCGCAATCAAAGCCCGTCGAATCAGCGGGACGCCGCCCAGCTCCAATAGCGCCTTGGGGCGGTGCCCCATGCGCGAGGCCGAGCCCGCAGCCAGCAACACCGCGCCCACCACCAACCGGCTGTACAAACCGCCGCCACCTTTGAGCAAACAACCCATGATCGGCTCAGCCTGCGCAGCAAGAACGGGCGGCCGGTGCGGCAGCGGCTTGTGTGCCAAAACCGGCTGTTACGCCCTGTTTTACTGCCGAAACAGCTACAAAATCAGTAGCAATGGCCTGTTCTGGCGGCGGTGCAGCGCGCCGCGCCTGCACCACGGCGGCCAAGATGCTCAAGGCCACCTCAGCCGGCGTGCGCGCCCCAATGTCCAAACCCGCCGGGGCGGTGATGGCGTGCACCGCGTCGGCGCTCAGGCCGTCGGCAATCAGCCCCCGCTTGAGCACCATGGCCTTGCGCGCACTGGCCACCAGCCAGATGTGGCGCGCACCGCTGGCCAGTGCTGTGCGCAGCGCTGCGGCGTCGCCCTGGCCTTGGGTGGCCACGACACACCAGCCGCCCTGCGGGAGGCGGCTGGCATCAGCCGCCACGGGCGTGACTGCCAAATCGATGTGGGGCGACAGGGCGGCCAGCGCTTGCGCCACCGGTGAATCACCCAGCACTACCAATTGGGCGGCGGGCAGATAGGGCTCCACAAACAGCTCGGTGCTGCCGCCCGAGGGGCAGGTGGAATTGAACTGTGTCAGCTCATCGGCATCGGGCACATCGGGCTGCACGCGAATCACGCGGGGCACGCCGTCGGCCAAGGCTTGTTGAGCGCTTTTGAGCACCGCGCCGTGGGCGCAGCCGCCGCCGATCCAGCCGTGCAAAGTGCCGTCAGCCACCACCAGCGCTTTGTCGCCGGGCTTGGCGGCGGTGGGCGCTGAAGTGCGCAGCACCGTGACCATGGCAAAGGCGCGTTGCTCGCGCTGCCATTGGGCGGCCAGGGCCAGCAGGTCGTGGGCGCTTGGCTGGGCGCTAGGCTGGGCACTGGTAGGGCTCAGGGGCAGATCAGACAGGTTCATCGCAATGGCCTCCGCGGGCATTCAGTTCAAGTAGCGCCCGGCTTCCGCCAGGTCGCTCAGTCGATTCAGCCGGACAAAACGCTGCACGCTGTCGTCGCGCCGCACCGCTTGCATGGCTTGGGATTGGGGCGCCTCGTCGCTGGGGTGAAACCAGGTGATGCGCGCGCCACGCCCGCGCACGGCGGCCAACGCCGGGGCCAACTCGTCGGGCGGGTCGGCGTCAAAGCCATCAGACAGCACCCACACCCGCGCGCCCCGGCGCAACTGGCCGCGGGCATGGGTTTGCACAAAGTCGCGCAGCGCGGTGGCAATGCGGGTGCCGCCGCCAAACCCGGCGGTGACGGCGTTGACCTTTTCTTGCACCGCTGCGCTGTCGCTTTTGAGCAGCGGGGTGACTTCGGCCAGCCGAGTGTGAAAGATGAACACCCTCGCAAAGCCGCCGCCGCCAGTGCCTTGATGCAGCCGTGCGGTGACAAAGGCACGGGCAATGCGCAAAAACAGTTGCGCATGGGTTTCCATTGATCGGCTCACATCCACCAGCACAAACAAGCGCGGCGGCTCCGTGCGGGTGCGCACCCAGGCCGGGTGCAGCGGTACGCCGCCGGTGCGCAAACTGGCGCGCAAGGTGCGGCGCAAGTCCAGCCGGTGGCCGTCGGCCGCTGCATGCCAGCGCCGGGTGGGGCGCGGCCGCAGGCGCTGGGCGATGCGCTCGGCCAACTGCTGCAGGCGGCTTAGGTCTTGTGGCAACCATTCATTAAAGCGTTTGTCGTGCAGCGCTTCGGTGCGGCTGGCGCCGCCTTGGGCGCGCGGGGCGCCTGCTTCATCGGCATCGGCGGCGTCAGGGGGCGGGGCGTCAAGGGCGGTGTCTAGGCCCGGGCGGGGCTGATCAGGCGCGGCTTGCGGGCCCGCAGCACCCAGTTGTTGCTGTAGGTGCTGCACCAGTTGGCGCATGTCGCGGGTGGGGCGAGCGAGGCCGCTGACGCGCACCGTGCCGCGCACCCGCTGGGGGTGCCAAAAGCGGTCAAACACATCGTCCCACTGCCGCCAGTCGCGCGCGCTGTGGCAAGCCACCGCCCGCCACGCGGCGCGCAAGGCCTGCGATTGGCTGGGCGGCAACAGGCAAGCAGCTTGTACCAAGGCTTGTTGTTCGGCCACGCCCACGGTAAAGCCGTGCTGGCGCAAGAGGTCGGCGAAACGGGCGACGGTGTGCAGCGGCTCGGCCAGCGTGGCCTCTGCCTGCGAGCCAGCACTTACATCAGCAGGTGCTGTGCGGTCGCAATGGCCGCCCGATGTAGGGGATGCGCTCAGCTCAGCGCGGCGGGGGTGCGGTCGGGCCTGCATGGGAGCGCCGATCTGGGGCGTGGGGGCTCAGGCGCGGCTGGGCGGCGCGACCCGGGCGCCGCCCGACATGGCCGAAGGTGCCGCATCGGACGCCGCATCGGACGCCGCATCGGACGCCGAAGTGGATTGCACGCCCTTGATGGCCACGCCCTCGTGGCGGCGGCCTTCCAGCACCTGGCGCAGTTTGTCGGGGCCAAACTGAAAGCGGTCTTCGCGGGTTTTGAGCAGGCAGGCCAGGGTGTGGGTGAGAGCGTTGGGGTCGTCAGGCAGCTGCCGGAAGGCCAGCGCGTGCAGGGCCCGAATCCAGTCCAAGGTTTCGGCCACGCCCGGGGTTTTGCCCAAGTCTTCGCGGCGCAGGCGCTGCACAAAGGCCACGGCTTGCTCGACCAGCACGCTTTCGGCCTCGGGCAGCGTGGCCCGCACAATGGCTACCTCGCGCGCCAGCGTGGGGTAGTCCAGCCAGTGATACAAGGCGCGGCGACGCAGTGCGTCGCTCAGTTCACGGGTGCCGTTGCTGGTGAGCACGCACACCGGCACATGCTGGGCGCGCAGGGTGCCCAGCTCAGGCACGCTGATCTGCCAATCGGCCAGCAGCTCTAGCAAGTAGGCTTCAAAGCCTTCGTCAGCGCGGTCAATTTCGTCAATCAGCAGCACGCAGGGCTCGGGGCTGGTGATGGCGGCCAGCAGCGGGCGGGCCAGCAAATAGTCAGCGCCAAACAGGTCGGCCTCTTTCACCCGACCGGCGGGGTCGTTTTCACGCAGGCGGATGGCCATCAACTGGCGGCCGTAATTCCATTCATAAGCGGCCTGACTCAGGTCCAGCCCCTCGTGGCATTGCAGCCGCACCAGCTTGCGGCCGGTGGCTTGCGCCATGGCCACCGCCAGCGCGGTTTTGCCCACGCCCGCGTCGCCCTCCAACAGCAGCGGGCGCTTCAATTCGCCCGCCAGCCACAGCGTGGTGGCCAGCGCTTCATCAGCGATGTAGCCCGCCAGATGCAGCTGCTGGCGCAGGGCTTGGTCGGGGCTGGGGCTTGTCATGTCAGCGCGCCGGACTAGCTGGCCTTCTTGCCAAACAGGTTGGCAAACCAGCCCTTGATGACGATCCAGGCAATGGCCAGCACGTTGAGCTCTTTGACCGGCTGGGGCGCGGCTGGCGCCATCGCGCTGGGCGTAGCCGCTACGATTTCTGTAGCTGCTTGGGGCGTTAAATCGCCGGAAGCGGCCGATTCGGCACTTGCACTTTGGGGCGCAGGCACCGCGGCGGCGGCGGCGCGAAAGTTATCGGCAAACTGCGCCAGCATGGCGTCGCTCACCGGCACCAGCAGCCGGCTGCCAAATTGCGCCAGCTTGCCGCTCACCGTGATGGTGGCCACACCCACCAGGGCGCAGGCGGTGGGGCCGGTGGGCTCCAGGTGCGCGGTGAGTTGCATGCTCGCGGAAGACCCACCTTTGTCGGCGCCCTTGCCCAGCATCATCAATTGCTTGGTGGCCACGTCTATGCCTTGCACCTCGATGTCGCCGGCAAACTGCATCACCGCTGGGCCCACTTTGCTTTTGACCGTGCCTTTGTAGTGGGTGTCGTCCACCTGCTCGGTGATCTGGGCACCGGGCATGCAGGCGGCGGTGGCGCGAATGTCTTGCAGCACCACCCAGCACTGCTCAGCACTGGCGGCGATGTCATAGCGTTTGTCGAGTTTGACTTCCATGGGGCACAGGTTCGGTAAATCAGTGCGGGGCGACGCATGGTGCGCCGCCCCGGTTCAGGGCACAAGGCAGTGAGCGGATCAGCAGGCCAATCAGCTCAGCGCCACGCCCGAGGCCTTCAATTGCTTCCACACATTCCAGGCGCTGTGCGGCATGGTCATGTGCTTGACGCCCAGGTGGGCAAAGGCATCCACCACGGCGGAGGTGAAGGTGGGAATGCTGCCCACGTGCGGTGATTCGGCCACGCCCTTGGCACCAATGGGGTGGTGCGGGCTGGGGGTGACGGTGTGGTCAGTCTCCCAGTGCGGCGTTTCCACAAAGGTGGGCAAAAAGTAGTCCATCAGCGTGTTGCCCAGCAGGTTGCCCTGCTTGTCAAACGGCATTTGCTGGCCCATGGCCACGGCGTAGCCTTCGGTCAGGCCGCCGTGGATCTGGCCTTCAATGATCATGGGGTTGATGCGGGTGCCGCAGTCATCCAAGGCATAAAAGCGCCGCACCTTGGTTTCACCCGTGCCACGGTCAATGTCCACCACGCACAAATAGATGCCAAAGGGGTAGGTGAAGTTGGGCGGGTCGTAGTAGTGCACCGCTTCCAGCCCCGGCTCCATGCCAGCGGGCAGGTTGTTGTAGCTGGCCCAGGCGATGTCTTTCATCGTCTTGTGCCGGCTGGCGTCACCCTTGACCTTGAAGCGGTCAATTTCCCAGTCCAGATCGTTCTCACCCACTTCCAAGAGGTGCGCCGCAATCTTGCGCGCCTTGGCGTGAATCTTCCGCGCTGCCAGCGCGATGGCCGCACCCGCCACCGGCGTGCTGCGGCTGCCATAGGTGCCCAGGCCATAGGGCGCGGTAGAGGTGTCGCCTTCTTCCACCTGAATCACTTCAGACGGAATGCCGATTTCGGTGGCGATGATCTGCGCGTAAGTGGTCTGGTGGCCCTGGCCTTGGGTGATGGTGCCCATGCGCGCAATGGCACTGCCGGTGGGGTGCACGCGGATTTCGCAGCTATCAAACATGCCCACGCCCAAGATGTCGCACATCTTGCTGGGGCCTGCGCCCACCACTTCGGTGAACGTCACCAGGCCAATGCCCATCAGCGTGGGGCTGTTGGGGTCGGCCCGCTTGGCGGCTTGCTCGGCGCGCAGGGCTTTGTAGTCACAGGCGTCCAGCACTTTTTGCAAGGCGGTGTGGTAGTCGCCGCTGTCGTACTCAAAGCCAAAGGCGCTCTTGTAGGGGAACTGTTCTTTTTTGATGAAGTTCTTGGCGCGAATCTCGGCCTTGTCCATACCCAACTTTTGCGCCAGCACGTCCACCATGCGCTCAATCAAATACACCGCTTCAGTCACCCGAAAGCTGCAGCGATAGGCCACGCCACCCGGCGCTTTGTTGGTGTAGACGCCTTTGACGCTGGCATAGGCCGCCGCAATGTCATAGCTGCCGCTGACGATGTGAAACAGCCCGGCGGGGAACTTGGTGGGGTCGGCGCAGGCGTCAAAGGCGCCGTGGTCGGCGATCACATTTGTGCGCAGGGCCAAGATCTTGCCGTCAGCGGTGGCGGCGATTTCGCCGTCCATGTGGTAGTCCCGCGCAAAGGCGGTGGAGCTGATGTTCTCAATGCGGTCTTCGACCCATTTCACCGGCTTGCCCAGCACGATGCTGGCCACGATGGCGCACACATAGCCCGGGTAGATGCCCACTTTGTTACCAAAGCCGCCGCCAATGTCGGGGCTGACGATGCGCACTTTGCTCTCAGGAATGCCCGACAACAAACTCACTACCGTGCGCACCACGTGGGGCGCCTGGCTGGTGATGTAAGTGGTGAGCTCGCCGCGCACCGGATCAAAGCTGGCCACGCAGCCGCAGGTTTCTAGCGGGCAGGGGTGCACGCGGGGATAGAAGATGCGCTCTTTCACCGTCACGGGGGCGGTGGCAAACACCGCGTCGGTGGCGGCCTTGTCGCCTGCATCCCAGGTGAAGATGTGGTTGTGGTGGTCGCGCGCGCCGTGGGCGCCGCTGGTTTTGCCAGCGAGGTCGTCGCGGATGACTGGGGCGTTAGGCTCAAGCGCCTCAAACGGGTCCATCACCACCGGCAGCTCTTCGACTTCAACAATGACCGCTTCCACGCCGTCGGCGGCGGCGTAGCGGTCAGTGGCAATCACCACCGCCACTTCTTGCATCTGGAAGTGAATCTTCTCGTCGGCCAGCACCGCAGCCACGTCACCGGCCAGGGTGGGCATCCAGTGCAGCTTGAGGGGCTTTAAGTCATCCGCCGTCAGCACCGCGATGACGCCGGGCACTTTCAGCGCTTCGGACTTGTCGATCTTTTTGATGCGACCGTGCGCCACCTGGGCGCGCACGATGTCCATGTGCAGCATGCCGGGCATCTTGATGTCATCGACATAGTTGCCCTTGCCCTGAATAAAGCGGGCGTCTTCTTTGCGCAGGCGCGAATCGCCCATGCCTTGCAGCGCGGCTGTGCGCTCCAGCACTGAGGGATCAATCGGTGCATTCATGCGAGCTGTCTCCGTCGGGTTTTTGTGGGGCTGTGCGCGAATCAGGCCGCGACGGGCTCGCGCAGCTTGGCGGCGGCGTACTGCACCGCTTTGACGATGTTTTGGTAGCCGGTGCAGCGGCACAAATTGCCCGCCATGCCGTGGCGGATTTCTGATTCGGTGGGGTTGGGGTTGTCTTGCAAAAAGCGGTAGGCGCGCATCAGCATGCCGGGCGTGCAAAAGCCGCACTGCAGGCCGTGCTCTTTGTAAAAACCTTCTTGCACCGCATGCAGCACACCCGCGTTGGCCAGGCCTTCCACAGTCAGCACTTCAGAGCCTTCGCATTGCACCGCCAAGTGAGTGCATGCTTTCACTGATTGCCCGTCCACATCCACGGTGCAGGCACCGCAGTGGCTGGTTTCACAGCCGATGTGGGCACCGGTCAGGTTCATTTTTTCGCGCAGAAAATGAATCAGCAGGGTGCGCGGCTCTACCGCTTCTTCTACCGCTGCGCCATTGACTTTGAGGTTGACGATCTTCTTGGCCATTTGGGTGTCTCCGTATTCGTGTGGGAGGTTTCAGGCGCAGCGCGCGGCTGCGGCTTTGATGGCGCGTTGCACCATCTGCCCGGCCATCGCGGTTTTGTATTCAATGTCGCCCCGCAGGTCTTCGGCGGGGTCGCACACTGCCATGGCGGCAGCGGCGGCGGCCTTGACGGATGCGTCAGTCACCGCTTGGCCGATCAAGGCTTTTTCAGCATCGGCGGCGCGGATGGCGGTGGGCGCCAGGTTGGTGAGTGCAATGCGGCACTCAGTGACTTTGCCGCCACTCATGCGCATGACCACTGCGGCGCCCGCCGTGGCCCAGTCGCCGGTTTTGCGCTTGAGTTTTTCATACGCCCAGCCGGTGCCGGGGGCGAAAAAGGGCACGCGGATGGCGGCCAGAATTTCGTCTTCAGCCAGCGCCGTGGCGTACAGACCCAGATAGAAACTGTCAGCCACCACATTGCGCCGCCCGCCGGGGCCCACCAGATCGAAGCTGGCATTGAGGGCAAGGGTCAAGGCGGGGTGGTCGTTGCCCGGGTCACCGTGGGCGATGTCGCCGCCAATCGTGCCGCGGTTGCGCACTTGCGGGTCAGCGATCAGTTTCGGCGCTTCGGCCAGCAACGGCACGCGTTCGCGCAGGATGGATGACGCGATCAGGTCGTTTTCACTCGTCATGGCGCCAATCACCACCTGGGTGCCTTCTTCCCTGATGCCGCGCAGTTCGGCAATGCGGTTGAGGTCAATCAAATGCGCGGGCTGGGCAAAGCGCAGCTTCATCATGGGCAGCAGGCTGTGGCCGCCGGCCAGCCATTTGGCGTCGCTGCCCAGTTTGCCCATCAGCGCCAGTGCGTCGTTGACGCTGGTGGGGGCGTGGTAGTCGAAGGCGGGTGGGATCATCGGTGTCGCTCCTCGTTTTGGGGGTGTCGTGCGGTCTTTGGACGGGCTGGTCCAGACCGCATCGTGAGCCGATTGTGGGTAGGCCTTGCCAAGCGTGCTGAATGCGGGAATTGGCCGTGCCCGGCGCCGATGCAGGCCATCGGCACAAACCGTTCACGAATCGCCAAAGCGCTGCACGAACGGTAGAGTCACTGCACGAACTGCTTGGTCGCGCAATGTCTGGGCGGTCATGCCGCGTAAACCCTTAAGGGAAAAACTGAGGCGGCGCCGCGTCTGCCGCGTCGGTAGCGCCCAACTCCGGCCGGAATTCCGGCCCCAACCTAGGCCGTCACCGAAGGCCCGCTGCGCAGCCGATCCGTCACGGCCGATTGGCTGGTGCGCGACACCGGCACGCGCTCATCGCAGCCGTCCACCACCAGCCAGGTGCGCCCGGCTTCGCGCACCAATTGGCGCACCCGGCCCAAGTCCACCACCCAGGTGCGGTGCACCCGCATGAAGCGCTGGGCGTCGAGGCGCTTTTCCAGGTCGCCAATGCTGAGGTTGCAAAAGCGCGGGCCGTCGGGCGTCATCACCCGGCTGTAGTGGCCGTCGGAGTGAATGGCGCGGATGTCGGCCGCCTCCACAAACACAATCGCGCCGCCGCTGCTGGTGGGAATGCGTTGCAACTGGCGCGGCTGGGCCTGGTCGGGCAGTGGCGCGCCGATGGATGCCGCGCCGCCGTCGGCGGCCACCACGTCGGTAATGTCATAGAACACCAGCACATAGCCCATCGGCTGGCGCTGGGCGTCGCTGCTGCGGGTGACCTTGATCAACAGCACCCGCTCGGGGATGTTGATGATCATCGTCATGGGCGGCGGGTTGGTCACCGGGCACACGGCGGCTTGGTCCAGCATGAAAGCCACTTTGGGCTGGCTGCGCTCGGGGTGAAAGTTCAGCACCATCTGGCCAAAAGGCTGCTTGGCGTCCACCGGGAGCACCCGGCGGGCAAAGTCGTTCATGCTGACCACATTGCGCGCTTCGTCCAGCGTGACCACGCCGACTTCAAAGCGCTCCAGCAAATACAGCGGTGAAACCGGTTGCGCAGCGTTCATGCGTAAATGCTATCTTTTTTGAAGTGCTTGCGCCCTATTTGAGGGCGCTGCAGCCCGATTTGTGGCCCGACTTGGGGGCAAGACCTCAGCCCACCACGACGGCGGTGCCGCTGACGGCCACCATCATCATGCCGTTGGTCTCGCCCAGCACTTCGTAGTCAAAGTCCAGGCCGATCACGCCATTGGCGCCGCGCTCAAGGGCGGCGGTTTTCATGTCGTCCACTGCGGCATCGCGGGCGCCCGCCAGGGCGCGCTCATAGCCGCCGGCGCGGCCGCCCACCACATCGCGCACCGAAGAAAACATGTCGCGAAAAATGTTGGCGCCGATGATGGCTTCGCCATGCACCACGCCCAGCACCTTTTGCACCTGCTGCCCCGGGGCGGCGCTGGCCAGCGTCGACAAGAAAAAGCTTTCGTCTGACTTGGAAAACCAGCCCATGACAGTGCTCCGTGGCGCCCCCAGAAGGGCCAAGACAAGGCTGCGCACCCGTGCGCGCAGATCAGGTGGCGAGTGTAGGGACGCTGCGCGGCGCTTGAAGCATCGCGGCTAAAATGGCCCCCAAGTCCTTGTAAGGACACGGTTAACCCGGCCAGCGCCTCGCGCGGGTTGGCGTCAATAGCTCTGACAGGCCCCCCAAAGGGCGCTCAAAGGATTCGCACCATGGCAAACCACGGCCACCACGACACCCCGGCGCAGTCTGACGACGCGATTGAGGCCATCGTCCCCATGATCCCGGTGGTGCTGCCGGTGGTGGGCGGTTTGCTGATGTTCTTGCTGGCCTTTATTGCCATCTACGTGGCCTGATGGCCCGGCTGCCGCCGCGCATACGTGGCGGCGCTAGCGGTTGTCGCCTGCGCAATCAGCCGCAGGCCGTGCGCCGCTCATGCACTGGGCCCACTGCACGGCCTTGTTGACCATTGCGGCGCTGCGGTCGTGCCCCACCGCAGGGTCCACAAAGGTGTAGAAAGCCGCCGGGCGGCGTGCCACATCGGCAATGCCGCCCAAGATGCGGGCGCGTGCGGCATTGGGGCCATAGCCCGACGAACCCAAACCATTGGGCGCATACAAGGTGTCGGTTGCCCCCGTCATGGCGCCCACCGAAATAGCCACCCCATTCACCCGAAAGTCATTGGGCTGCGCCCAGGTGGTGCCCAGCATCTGGCAGCTGAAGTCACACCCACCCGCAATGGCAATGGCGCCGCGCAGCCGAAACTGCGTGGCTACGGTGTAGATCAAGTTGCTGCTGAACGAGGTGCCGGTGACCACCACGCGGTTGGTGTCCACCGGCAGGTTTTGTGCGGCCACCGCGTTGCGGATGGCCGCCAGGGCCAAGCCGAAATCGGCCGTGGCCACGTCAAAGCTTTCGTCGGCATTGGTGCGGGCAATCAGCGGGCTTGACCAGTTGTCACAGCCCCGGTATTCCATGCTGGCAGCGGCCATGCCACCGGCCACCAGGGGGTCCAACATGCCCACGTCTTGCGGCACTGGCAAAGGTGGGTTGCCGCTGGGCGCCCAGCCTGCTAGGTTGATGACCAAGGGCACGCGGTTGGCTGCCGTGGCACCGGCGGGAATCTTCAGCGTGATGCCCGCCTGCGGCAAGTTGCTGCAAGTGGCCAGCAGGCGCTGGTTGCCGTTGTACCAATAATGAAAATTGGTCTGCGGCGCGTAGCTGAGGTTGAGGGTGCGGGCCTGCGCCGGCGGCGTGGCGTTGGGGTTGGGCAGGGGGCCGTCGGCGCGGATCAGGGTGAAGCGGTTGTCGTTGTCATGGCGCAGCTCCACGTTGTTGAAGATGCTGTCGCCCACAGTGACCGGCCCGCTGATGCGCAAGATGCGCTCGGGCGTGCTGTACACCGCTTGTGCGTTGGCCGTGCCAACGCCCAAGGCCGCCGCGACAGCTATCAAGGCAAATGCTACAAATTTCATAGCGCACTCCGCTTATTTCTAGGGCGCAACAGCCGGTTTGGGCAAAACACTTGTGCGCCACCTGCCGTGCGTGTGCGGCGCCAGCCAAATTGTCAGCTTGGGGCCCCGCCGCGCACAAGCCGCCCTGGGCGCGCAGGTGTGATCTGCGTATCACTTTGCACGCATTGCCCGGCCACCCAGGTGTGCACATAGCCCTTGGCCGTCTGCACAAAGCGCTGACCGCCTGCGGGCAGGTCGCGCACCAGCTGGGGCTTGGGCAGGTTCAGGCGGCTGAGGTCGATCAGATTCAAATCCGCCCGTTGGCCCACGGCCACGCGCCCGCGATCACGCAGACCCAGGTAGTCGGCGTTGCGGGCGCTGAGCTGGTGCACTGCTTGCTGCAAGCTAAACAAGCCCTGTTGCTGCACCCAATGCGTGAGCATGAAGGTGGAAAAACTCGCGTCGCACACCGTGCCCACATGCGCGCCTGCGTCGCCCAAGCTCAAAAGAGCGCGTGGGTGCTGCAGCATCTGCGCCACCGCATCCAGGTTGCCCGCGTTGTAGTTGAAGATGGGGAAATACAGCAGGGCCGAACCATCGCCCGCAGTCAGCAAGTCATAAATCACCTGCAGCGGCGGCTGATTGCTAGCGCGGGCGCGGGCCAGCACGCTGTCGGCCAAGGTGGGCGCGTAGTTGGGCACATCGCCCACCGGGAACATGCGGGCGCTGATCATGTCGATGCGCGCCAGCAGCACATCCACAATCGGCGGCACGCTGGAGCCATCGCCCGCCAGCCGCTCGCTGCGCTCGGCCAAGATGCGCGCGCGCCGCTCGGGCTGGCGCAGTGCAGCGGCCCGCTCAGCCAGCGGCAGCGCGGCCACTTCTTTGTAGCCCGGAAACCCCATGAAAGGGTGAAAGCTGGCCGCCAGCCCCGTCAGCACGCCAATGCCGCGGGCGGCGGTTTGCAGATACAGCGGCAGGCCTTGGGCCACGGCGGCTTCCACTCGGCGCGCCATGGCCAGGTATTGCTCGCCGCCCGGGTCGCGCTGCAGCCAGGTCATCGACAGGTTGCGGCCGCAGGCGCGGGCCAAGGTTTCGACCAGATCAAATTCGGCGTCAAAGCGCTCGGCGCTGCGCAGCACATCAAAGTCACTCACCAACTGCACCACGCCGTGGTCCAAGCCCGCGAAGGCATGGCCCAGGGCGGTGAGCTCGGCCGCGTCGGCATCAGCGCTGGGGGTTTCCAAACCACGGCTGGTGCGGTGGTTGTCGGTGCGGCCGGTGCTAAAGCCCAAGGCACCGGCTTGCAGCGCTTGGCGCAGCAGGCTTTGCATGGTGGCACGGTCAGCGGGGGTGGCGGCTTCGCGCCGGGCGGCGCGCTCGCCCATCACATACAGGCGCAGCGGGTCGTGCGGCACCAGGCAGGCAAAGTCCAGGCTGTGGGGCTGGCTGTCCAACGCGGCCATGTAGTCGGCGAAGCTCTCCCAGGCGAAGTCAATGCCTTCGGCCAGCACCGGGCCGGGGATGTCTTCCACCCCTTCCATCAGGCTGATGAGTTCAGCCTGCGTGCCGGGCTTCAAGGGCGCAAAGCCCACGCCGCAATTGCCCATCACCAGCGTGGTGGTGCCGTGATAGATGCTGGGCGCAAAGGTGGCGTCCCAACGGGCTTGACCGTCGTAGTGGGTGTGGATATCGACAAAGCCAGGCGTGAGCCACGCGCCATCAGCGTTGACGCGCTGGTGTGCGGCTTCGGTAATGCGGCCTATGGCGGTGATGCAACCATCTTTGACGGCCACGTCAGCGGTGAATGGCTCGGCCCCGGTGCCGTCCACCACGGTGGCGGCTTTGATCAACAAATCATGCATGTGTGCGTGCTCCCAAGCGGTCTACGCGGCGCCACCACAAAGCGCAGCCCATGCCGCTGACGATGTGCCAAATGCCCCACAAGCTGGCCACGATCACCATGCCTAAGTCGCTGTTGAACTGCACCGCGATGATGCCCAGGGCCAAGCCCGAGTTCTGCATGCCGCCTTCAATCATCACTGCCCGCCGGTCGGGCGCTGACAGCTTGAAAGCGTGGCTGGTGAGATAGCCAAATAAGAGCCCGCTGGCGTTGTGCGCCACCACCAGCGCCAGCGTGGGCAGCAGCGCGAGCGTGAGCAACTGCCTTTCACGCAGCAGCCCCAACACGATGAACAGCAACAGCAGCCCCACGCTCAAGTTGGCCAGTGGCTTGGTGATGCGGGCGGTGAGGGTGGGGAATCGGTGCGCCACCGTGAGCCCAACTGCCATTGGCAGCGCCAGAATCAAGGCCAGGCTGATCCAGATGTCCGACGCATCGATGTCCAGCGTTTTCAGCCAGCCCGCCGTCTCGGGGTTGTTGGCCACCATCCAGGCAAAGTTAAACGGCGTGAGCACCAGCGCCAGGATGGCCGCCACCGCTGACACGCTCACGCTCAGGGCGGTGTTGCCGCGCCCAAAGTGCGTCACCACGTTGGACAAACTGCCGCCCGGGCAAGCAGCCACCAAGATCATGGCGGCCTCGATGTTGGGCGGTAAATCCAGCGCCAAAGTGGCTGCCCAAGTGCCCACCGGCAGCAAGATGAACTGCGGAATCAGGCCCGCCACCACCGCACGGGGCATTTGCGCCACGCGGGCGAAGTCGGCCACGCGCAGTTCCAGCGCGACTGAAAACACCATCAGGGCCAATACGGCACTCAGCACGATTTGAGCAGTGGTCATGCGGGCCATTGTGCGCAAGGGCCAAGGCGCCGCAGCCCGTTGCAAACCCTGCCCCACAATGCCGCCGATGAACGCCGCCCACGCCCACTTGCCTGTTGCCATCGTCACCGGCGCCGCCCGCGGGATTGGGGCGGCGGTTGCGCTATGGTTTTTAGAGCATCACCACCGCGTGGCGCTGTGGGACATCGATGGCGCCACCTTGGCCGCTACGCAGGCACGCTTGAGCCAAGCCTATGGCGCTGACGGCGTGATGGCCACCTCGGTGGACGTGTCGCAAAGCGCCGCCGTGTCGGCTGCGGTGCAAGGCCTTGACCAGGCCTGGGGCCGCGTGGATGTGCTGGTTAACAACGCGGGCATCGCCGTCTTCAAGCCCACCCTGCAGACCCGCCTGGACGAGTGGCGTTCGGTGATGGCCACCAATTTGGATGGCCCTTTCATCTGCACCCAAGCCGTGGCGCCGTTCATGTTGCGCAACGCCCCGCACCCGCAGGGCGGGCAGCGCGGCGCGGTGGTCAACATCGCCAGCATCAGTGGGCTTCGCGCCAGCACTTTGCGCGTGGCTTATGGCACCAGCAAAGCGGCCCTGATCCACCTGACGCGCCAGCATGCGGTGGAGTTGGGCGCGCAAGGCATCCGCGTGAATGCGGTGGCCCCAGGACCGGTGGACACCGCCATGGCCAAGGCGGTGCACACGCCTGAAATCCGGCGCGATTACCACGACACCATTCCCCTCAACCGCTACGGCACAGAGGAAGAAATCGCCCAGGCGGTGGGCTTTTTGTGCAGCCCGGTGGCCAGCTACATCAACGGCCAGGTGTTGGCGGCCGATGGTGGGTTTGATGCGGCGGGCGTGGGTTTGCCTACCTTGCGCCGGGACTTCGGCTAGGCCTAGCGCTCAATCAGCCAATGCGGGCCGTTCGCCAGCGGCAAGGCGGGCGTTGATCGCGTCGATCACTGGCATCAGGTCTGCCACAGAGTCAATCACGTAGTCGCACCCTGCGGCATACAGCTCGGCCGTCACCCGGCCGCGGTGCGCCGCTTGGGTGGCCGCATCCAAGGCCAGCCATTCAGGGTGCTTCAGGCCTACGCCGTTGCCGCTGATGCTCACGCCCACCGTCCAGCAAGCGGCCGCGCGGCCTTCCGCAATGCCGGGCACGGTGTCGTCCACCTTGACCACGCAGCGGGCAGGCCACACGCCCAGCTCCGCGAAGGTGCGGTACATCATCAGCGGGCTGGGGCGGCCTTCGGCCAGGTCATCGGCGCCGAATACGGTGTCAGGCGAATAGCCAGCAGCGGCGGCCGCGCGCACCAGCACATCCAGAATCTGGCGGTTGTAGCCGGTGGTGGAGCCAATCTTCAAGCCGCGCGCGCGCAACGCCGCCACGGTGTCCAGCGCCCCGGGCACCAAATCCAGGTGATCGAGCACGCTTTTGGCATTCATGGGGGTGAAGGCCTCATAGAGCTCGTCAATGTCGGCGTTGGTGCAGGGCTTGCCGTGCGCGGTCGCCCAAGCGGCCGCTACGCGCGGCAGTTGGGTGATGGCGTGGATGTGGTCCCACTTGGCCAAGCCCATGGGAATGCGGGCCTCTGCAATGCTGATGGCCACGCCGTGGGCCGCCAACAGCTCCACAAAGGCGCCCATGGGGGCGCAGCTGCCAAAGTCGATGATGGTGCCGGCCCAATCAAAGACGACGGCTTTTAGCGGTTTGTGCATGGGGTTCACCAAGTTGAAAACACATCGTGCGCGAGGCCAAAGGCGGTGCTGGCCCCGGTGCCGCTGGTGACCACCACGGCACGCACGTTGGGCGCGGGAGATTCAATCAGCGCGGGTTGGCTGGGGTGGGTGGGATAGACGCCCGTCCAACGCTCGAGCACGTCCACCTGATCGAGCCGCAAGGTGTCGCGCAGATGGCCCAAGATGAGCGTGTCCACCGCCTCTAGCGCAAAGGGATCGGGAGCGCCGCCCAGCACGTCGGTGTAGTGGTGCGAGTCCCCCACCACCAAAGAACCATCGGCGCTTTGCACCACGATCAGGTGGATGCCGTGTCGCAGGCTTTCGGCGGCATCACGCTCTAGCACTTGGCGCAGCGCGGCAGCCGCGGGCAGCACGGCATAACCCAGGTAGCGCACCAGGCTCAGATCAGCCATGACGGCCGCGCCAAGTTGGAAGCCCGTTGGGGAGCGCACGCGAAGCATGTTCAGGCTGCAGTGCTTGAGCACGTCCAGGTGCGCCCGCAAGGCGGGGCGGGCAATGCCGGTGACGTCCGCGCCGGTGCAGATCACCACGCGCTCGGCGCGCAGGCGGTGTTCAGGTGTGTCAACCTGCACGTCTTGACCCACGGGCTCAACCGACAGCACCGCCTGGGCGAAGTAGAACTGCACCCCATGGGCCGACGCCAGCCAGCGGGCCAGCAGCGGTAGTGCGGTGCGGCTTTCGACTCGCAGCTCGTGCGGGCTGTACAGCGCCGCGCAGGCGCCTTCGGTGCGCAGGGCCGGTATGCGTTGGGCGGCATCGGCTGGGGTGTGCAGCGAGCAGCCCTCGCCCATCTCGGTGGCGGCGAACTGTTCCAGCACGGCTTGCGCCTCGCGCCGGTGGGCCTGCACCCAAAGGCCCCGGTGCACCACGTCAATCCCGGCCTGCGGGGCCACGCGGGCCCACACCTCGCGTGCGTGGCGGGCGCGCCGCCAGGTGTCTCCTGCCGGTTGGCCGGTGACAGTGACAAAGCCGAAATTGCGAATGGAGGCGCCCACACAGCGAGCATCGCGGTCCACCACGGCCACGCTCAGTCCGCGTTCGGCAGCCTCCAGCGCATGGGCCAAGCCGACGATGCCGGCGCCCACCACGATCACGTCAAAGTGCAAAGGCGTCGGCATGAGGGCTTTAGCGATGGCGCCAGACCTGGGTGCGCGCCACCAGGCTGCGGCTGGCCCCCGCAAAACCCAAGCGCACGACAGCGGCGGTGACGAAGATCAACACCGCCATGGCGGCGGCGGGGGCAATATCACCCGCATCGTCCATGTTCAGCACCGCCACCGAAGCCAATTGGGTGCTGGGGGCGTACAAGAAGACCACGGCTGACACGGTGGTCATGGCGTTGACAAAGAAGTACCCGGACACCTCCAGCACCGTGACCATGCACACAGGGCCATGCACTTGCAGCGCGGTGCGCCAAAACGGCACACCCAGGGATTCACCCACCACTTCGTACTCGCGATCCAGTTGCCGCAGCGCGGTGAGTTGGGTGAGGTGGGCCACTGAAAAGAAATGCGCCACGGTGCACAACACCAAGATGGCCATGGTGCCGTAAAGCCCCCCCATAGGGTTGCCCGGCGCGTTGAAAAACAAGATGTAGCCCAGTCCTAGCACCAGGCCGGGCACGGCCAGCGGCAGGGTGGCGATCAGGTTCAGTGCCTGCCGCGCCTGCACATGGTGGCGGGGCTTATCCACCAGATACGCGCTGACAAAGCTGGCCGCCGCGCCGATCACCGCAGTGGCGGTGGCCAAGATGAGGGAGTTGAAGTAACTGGCCCAGCCGCCGCCGTCCATGTTGTTGAAGTCGTAGTGCGCCAGCGTCAGCGACAGGTTGTAGGGCCAGTAGGTGGCCACTGAGGCGAACACCGCCACGCCAATCGCGGCCAGCAGCGCAAATGCCACCACAGCGCAAAAAGCAGCAAAGGCCCAATCGGTGGGCGCATGCGGCTTGGGGTTGTAGGGCGTGGAGCGCACCCCCAGGGCGGCCGACTGGCGCGCCCGTACCCGGCCTTCCACCACAAAAGCCAGTGCAGCGGGCAAGAGCAGAATCAAGCCCACCACTGCGCCCATCTGGAAGTTTTGCTGGCCCACCACCTGTTTGTAGATGTCAGTGGCCAGCACGCTGGCTTGGCCCCCCACCACTTTGGGCACACCAAAGTCCGTAATCACCAGCACAAACACCACCACCAAGGCCATCAGCAGGCCATAACGGCTGGCCGGTAGGGTGACGCTGCAAAACACCCGCCAACGGCTGGCGCCCAAGGTCTCGGCGGCCTCGTACAGCCGCCCGTCGGTGGTGGCAAGCGCGGTGCTTAGCACCAACAGGGCATGGGGGAATGTCCACAAGATCGAGCCCAGCACGATGCCAAATTCGCCATACAGGCTGTCCACCCCGATCCACGGCAGCAGGCCCTTGAGCAGGCCCTGGTTGCCAAACAAATAAACCAAGCTGATGGCCATCAACAGCGACGGCGCCAACAGCGGCACCAGTGCAATGCCGCGAAACACGCCTTTGGCTGGCATGCAGGTTGAGGTCAGGCCATAAGCAAAGGCAAAGGCCAGCGCCGTGGTGATGGCAGCGCTGATGGTTGCTAGCCGCACGCTGCGCCAAGCCGAGTCCAGCAGGGCGGGGGTTTGAAAGTAGCTAATCAGGTGGGTCGGGCCCGCAAAGCTGCCGTCGGCGTTGAACACCGACTCGATCAGCAAAGCGCCCACCGGCAACACGATGAAGCACAGGCCCAAGGCCAGGGTGCACCAGGTGGCCACACCCTGCAAGGTGCTGTCTGCCGCCCGCGACGGTGCCGCGGCGCCGGGCCAGACCGCGTGGTTCATGTGCTGAGCACCGTCAGGGCGCTGGGCGGCATTTGCACTTGCACCGGTGCGCCCACCTGCCAGGCGGCGTCGGTGCCAGGTGGCGTGGTCAGTGCCACTTCGATGGGTGCATCCATGGCGTGACTGTGCAGCCACAGGCTGGTGAATGCGCCGTGAAAGGCGCTTTGGCGAATTTCAGCCAGCACCGTGTTGGCTGGCAGCGCCGACGCGCCTTGGGCGCGGCGCGGGATGTCAGGCGTTACGCGCAATTGCTCGGGGCGGGCGCCAATTTGTACATCGGGGCGCACGGCGCTGGCCGCGCTGCCATGGGTGTGAATCGCGAAATCAGCGTGACCGATGCGCGCCACGTCTGGCGCCACCAGGGCCGCTCGCCACAGATTCATCCGTCCCACAAACTGGGCCACGAACTCGTTGCGCGGCCGGGCGTACAACTCGCGTGGCGTGCCCGCTTGCTCAATACGGCCTTGGTGCATGAGCACCACCCGGTCGGCCATCGACATGGCTTCGTCCTGGTCATGGGTGACCATGATGGTGGGAATGCCCAAGCGTTGTTGCAGCGCGCGCACTTCGCCGCGCAAGCTGGCCCGTACCTGGGCATCCAAGGCCGAAAGCGGCTCGTCCAGCAGCAGCAAGCGCGGGTTGGGGGCGAGTGCGCGCGCCAGGGCAATGCGTTGCTGCTGGCCGCCCGAGAGCTGCGCCGGGTACTTCTGGGCGTGGGCGGCCAAGCCCACCAGGTCCAGCATTTCATTGATGCGCGCCCGCCGCCGGCCAGCGTCCTGACCGCGCAGCCCGTAGCCCACGTTGTCGGCCGCGCTCAGGTTGGGAAACAGCGCGTAGCTCTGAAACACCACCCCAAAGTGGCGCTGTGCGGTGCTCAGGCCAGAGATGTCCACGCCCTGCAGCAAGA
>JAAFIY010000040.1 GCA_013297985.1 Comamonadaceae bacterium
ACCGAGTGGGTGTGGTGTTGGCCTGCCCGGAGGGACTCGAACCCCCTACCTGCTGCTTAGAAGGCAGCTGCTCTATCCAGATGAGCTACGGGCAGACGAGGGTGGCGCCGTGGCCAGTTGGAGCCGTTTGGGACCGCTAGCGCCCTGTTTTTGGGCGGATGCAGCTACAAAATAGGTAGCAGCCCATGGGCGCACGGCCTGAAGATGATTGGTCGGGGCGATAGGATTCGAACCTACGACCCTCTGGTCCCAAACCAGATGCGCTACCAGACTGCGCTACGCCCCGACTACAACGCAGATTGTAAGGCGCTGGGCCCTTAGCCACGCCGTTACCGCCACCACCGCATGAAATTGAAGATCCTCGTGGGCACCGTCACCCACACCGCTGAGTTCACCGCGCAAGCCATGCAACTGGGCTGCATCGAGTGGGCTGATCCGATCGAAGTCATCCTGATGCATGAGGCGCCCGCCGAGGTGTGGGACGAGCCCGACACGCTCTACCTGATTTGCACCAGCACCTACGGCATGGGCGACGTGCCCGACAACGCCTGGCCCTTGCTGAATGACTTGCAGACCCAGTCGGCGAGCCTGGTCCATGTGCGCTACGGCGTATTCGGTCTTGGCGACCACGCCAGCCACGCGCCCACCTTCTGTTTTGCCGCTGATGTGTTTGACAGGGCACTGGCCGCCCGGGGCGCACAGCGGCTGGGTGACATTCATCGGCACGACGCCAGCGGCGACACCCCATCTGAAGATGCGGGCATCGCCTGGTGCAGCCAATGGCTGCAGACCCACGCGCCGCAGGCTGAATCTTCTGGCAACACGCGGGCCTGAGCACAAATGAGCTCGCCAACGGGGCAGACCCTAGGGCAATCGCCAATCGGCCCCAAGGTAGCGTGCGCTAGATTCCCTCAGTGCCAATCTTTCGACCCCTAAAAATTGACACATAAACTATTCGGGTATTAATTAAATACCTACACTGGTCGCGTTACTTGTTTGTGGAGAAGCCCGCATGTTGCCCACCGAAGTCTCTTCTCGTTCTTCTCGCCGCCTGATCCTGGCCCAAGGCGCTGCCGTGCTGGGCACCGCTGGCCTGGGTTTGGGTTTGCCCGCCTTGGCGCGGGCGCAATCGCAACGGGTGCGGGTGGGCCTGATGCTGCCCTACACCGGCACCTTTGCGCAGTTGGGCAACGCCATCGAAAACGGCTTTCGCATGGCGCTGGATGAAAAAGGCGGCAAGCTCGGCGGGCGCGATGTGGAGTTCTTCAAAGTCGACGACGAATCCGACCCCGCCAAAGGCGTTGAAAACGCCAACCGCTTGGTGCAGCGTGACCGCGTGGATGTGTTGGTGGGCACGGTGCACTCGGGCGTGCAACTGGGCATTCAGCGCGTGGCACGTGAATCGGGCGTGCTCAATTTGATTCCCAATGCGGGCGTGCATGCCGCCACCCGCGCCATGTGCGCGCCCAACGTGTTTCGCACCAGCTTTACCAACAGCCAGCCCACGCTGGCCTTGGGCAAGCCCATGGTGGACCGCAACCACAAGCGCGCGGTGTGGATCACCTGGAAGTACGCGGCCGGCGACGAAGCCTTTGAAGGCTTCAAAGACGGCTACACCAAGGCGGGCGGCACCATCATCAAAGAACTGGGTCTGCCCTTTCCCAATGTGGAGTTTCAAGCGCTGCTGACTGAAATTGCATCGCTGCGGCCCGACGCCGTGGCCTGCTTCTTTGCTGGGGGCGGTGCAGCCAAGTTCATCCGCGACTACGCTGCGGCGGGCCTGAAAGACCGCATCCCGCTGTACGGCTCCGGCTTTCTCACTGAAGGCGTGCTCGACGCCGCAGGCCCCGCGGCTGAAGGCATCATCACCACGATGCACTACAGCGATTCGCTGGAAACCCAGCGCAACAAAGACTTCCGCCTGAACTACGCCAAGACGTTTCGGCTGCAGCCCGATGTGTATGCGGTGCAGGGCTACGACACCGGCCTGGTGCTGATGGCGGGCGCCAATGCGGTCAAGGGTGACTTGAACAACAAGCAAGCCCTGTACGCGGCCATGCGCGGCGTGACGGTGGACAGCCCGCGTGGCAAATGGACCATGAGCAAGGCGCAAAACCCGGTGCAAGACATCTACCTGCGCCGGGTGGAAAACAAAGAAAACAAAGTCATCGGCATTGCCGCCAAGGCCCTGGCCGATTCAGGCGCGGGCTGCCGCTTGGCCTGACGCACAACGGCTGTTTCGGCGCCCCAGCAAACAGCGGCGTGGCCCGCCCGGCACGCCGCTTTTCTTTGGCCTTGAACAGCCGTTATTTGCTACAGTATTGATAGCTAATTGCGCTTTATCTATAGGCGCTTGAGCCTGTTTACTTAAACACCCAAAGTGGATCTGGCTAACTTTTCTATCCAGCTGCTCAACAGCGTGCAATACGGCTTGCTGCTGTTCATGCTGGCCGCTGGGCTTACGCTCATCTTCGGCATCATGGGCGTGGTCAATCTGGCGCACGGCAGTTTTTACATGCTGGGGGCTTATCTGGCGTGGTCGCTGTCTAAACAGCTGGGTAGCCTGGGCGCGGCGCTCATCGTGGGCGCCCTCATGGCCATTGCGCTGGGCTTGTTGCTGGAGCGGGTGCTGTTTCGGTTTTTCTACCACCGCGACCACCTCGACCAAGTGCTGCTGACCTTCGGGCTCATCTACATCTTTGAAGAAACCCGCTCGCTGCTGTGGGGCGACGATGTGCACGGGGTGCCTGTGCCGCAGTGGTTGTCGGCCAGCATTCCGCTGACTGACAACCTCTCCTACCCGGTGTACCGGCTGTACATGTCGGCGGTGTGCATTGCGCTGGCCATTGCGCTGTATTTGCTCATCAGCAAAACCCGCCTGGGCATGAAGATTCGCGCAGGCGCCTTTAACCGCGACATGGCCGAATCACTGGGCGTGCCCATCGGCCGCATCCACGCCATTGTGTTTGCGCTGGGGGTGATGTTGGCCACGGTGGCGGGCATGGTGGCCGCACCGGTCAGCAGCGTGTACCCCAACATGGGCTCGCAAGTGCTGATCATGTGCTTTGTGGTGGTGGTAATTGGCGGCATCGGATCGGTGCGTGGCGCGCTGATTGCGGCCATGCTGGTGGGCTTGGTGGACACCTTTGGCAAGGTGCTGCTGCCCCAGGTGGCGGGCATGCTGGTCTACTTTTTGATGGCAGCGGTGCTGCTGTGGCGGCCTGAAGGCCTGTTCAAGCAATAAAGCGCAGGCCCCCGATGTCAGCCGCCAAAGCCAACTTAGAACAACTGCCGCGCAGCGTGCTCATCGTGCTGGGCCTGGGCCTGGCCGCGCTGGTGATCTTTCCGTTTGTGGGCACTGATTTTTATGTGTCCATGGTGGCCCGCATGATGATTTTGGCCATCTTGGCCATGAGCCTGGATTTGCTCCAAGGCGTCACCGGCCTGGTGTCGCTAGGCCACGCGGCCTTCTTCGGTTTGGCGGGCTACGCACTGGCCTTTGCAACCCCACAAGATGGCCCCATTGCGCTGTGGTGGGCGCTGCCCCTGGCGGTGGCGGCATCGGCCCTGGCGGCCTTGGTGATCGGCTTTTTTGTGGTGCGCACCCACGGCATCTACTTCATCATGGTCACCATGGCCTTCGCGCAGATGGTGTTTTATTTGTTCTTTGACAACAAGGCGCTGGGCGGCTCTGATGGCCTGTACATCAACCTGCGGCCTGTGGCCTTTATCGGCACCTGGGAGGTGTTCAACCTCGACAACAAACGGGTGTTCTACGCCTTCACTCTGGTGTGTTTGCTGGCCAGCTACTGGGCCTTGCGCCGCCTGTTGTGGAGCCCGTTTGGCCGCGCGTTGGCAGGCATTCGTGTCAATGAACATCGCATGCAAGCCATGGGCTTTAACACCTTTGGCTACAAGCTCGCCGCTTTCACCCTGGCTGGGGCCTTGGCGGGCTTGGCGGGTTTTTTGTTTGCGGTGCAAACCGGCTATGTCAACCCCGAGCTGATGGGTTTTCACTTAAGCGCGCACACCATCATGATGGTGATTTTGGGGGGCATGGGCAACTTTGCCGGGGCTATCGTGGGCGCCTTCGCGTTTGAATACGTGCTGCACAGCCTGAAAGACCTGCCCACCGTCGCCGGTTGGGCGCTGGGCAAAAGCTGGCAGTTGTGGATGGGCCTGTTCATCGTGGCGGTGGTCATCGTGGCGCCGCGCGGTTTGTTGGGCTTGCTGGTGCGCTTCACCGGCAAAAAAGGGGACGGCGCATGAACGCCGCCATCGCCCCCACTGCCCCCACCGGCCCGGCTACCGCTGAGCCGGTCTTGAAAGCCCAAGGCCTTACCAAGCGCTTTGGCGGCTTGGCGGCTGTCAACGATGTGTCCCTTGCACTGCACAAAGGCCACTTACATGCGGTGATCGGCCCCAACGGCGCGGGCAAATCGACGCTGACCAACTTGCTCACTGGCGACTTGGCTCCCACCGCGGGGCGGGTGTGGCTCAAGGGCACCGAAGTCACCGGTTGGAGCAACGTCCGCTTGTCGCAGGCCGGCTTGGGCCGCAGCTTTCAAAAAACCAATGTGCTGCTGCCCTTTACCGTGTGGGACAACGTGCGCCTGGCCGCGCAAAGCCGATCCCGCCATAGCCCGTTTAACCCCTTGCAATGGCTTACCCGTGCGGGCACCGACGCGGCCGAGCGCGAACGCACCCAAGCCGCCATTGAGCGCGCCCACCTCAGCGCCCGCACCCATGCGGTGGCGGCCACCATCAGCCACGGCGAGCAGCGCCAGCTAGAAGTGGCCATGGCCCTGGCCACTCAGCCCCAGGTGCTGTTGCTCGATGAACCCCTGGCGGGCATGGGCGCGGCTGAGGCCGAGCGCATGGTGGCCGTGCTGCAAAGCCTAAAAGCACAGCACGCCATCTTGCTGGTAGAGCACGACATGGACGCCGTGTTTGCTCTGGCCGATGAACTCACCGTGATGGTCAACGGCCAGGTCATTGCCAGCGGCACACCCGCGGCGGTGCGCGCAGACGCCGCCGTACAAGCCGCCTACTTGGGCGAAGACGAAACCGACGTCAGTGCACCGGGGCATGCAGCATGACGACACCTCTGCTGATCGATGCAAAGGGCCTGAACACCTATTACGGCGCCAGCCACATCCTCAGAGGGGTGCAGTTCTCGGTGGCCGCTGGCGAAACCGTGGGCCTGATGGGCCGCAACGGCATGGGCAAAAGCACCTTGCTCAAAAGCCTGATGGGCTTGGTCAAGCCCAGATCGGGCCAAGTGCACATCAATGGCCGCGCCATGACGGGTGCGGCGCCCTGGCAAGTGGCCCAGGCCGGGGTGGCTTATGTGCCCGAAGGCCGCGGCATTTTTGGCAATCTGTCGGTGCGCGAAAACCTGCACATGGCCGCCCGCGCCGGGCTAGACGGCCAGCGCCGCTGGACCTTTGATCGGGTGATGGACACCTTCCCTCGCCTGCAAGAGCGCCTGAACCACGGCGGTCAGCAACTGTCGGGCGGTGAACAGCAAATGCTCACCATTGGCCGCGCGCTCATGACCAACCCGCAAGTGCTCATCTTGGACGAAGCCACCGAAGGCCTGGCCCCACTCATCGCCCGCGACATCTGGCGCATCTGCGCCCTGATTCGCGCCGACGGCATCAGCAGCGTGATCGTCGACAAGAACTGGAAACACGTCACCCAAATTGCTGACCGTTGTGTCATTTTGGTGAAGGGCGAGCAGGTGTTTGCTGGCACCAGCGCTGAGTTGCGGGCGCAGCCAGGGGTGCTGCAGCAACACTTGGGCGTTTAAGCCCAATGGGCGTGGAGCGCGCTATTTGATTGCCTAAGTAGCTACTAAATTGATAGCATATGGGTTTGTAGCCAAGCAAGAGCTCAACTAGGCTTGCGTTCAGTTGGGCTCAATGCCCGCTTGCTTGATCACCCGGCTCCAGCGTGCGGTTTCGGCCACCACAAACGCGTCGAACTCGGCCCCGGTTTGTGGCACCACCTCAATGCCCAAGCCCACCAGCCGCGCCCGCACTTCAGCATTGGCCAAGATGGCAGCCACATCGGTGGCCAGCTTGTTGCGCACATCGTCGGGTGTTTTGGCCGGTGCCAACAGGCCAAACCACGTGCCCACTTGGTAGTTCGGCAGCGCCGCAGATTCGGCCACGGTGGGCAAATCGGGCAAGCCGCTGGCGCGCTTGGCCGTGGTCACCGCAAGCGCTCGCAGCTTGCCGTCGCGCACGTGCGGCATGGCCAGCGATGGCGTCAGGGGCATCATGGTCACGCGGCCTGCCAGCACATCGCTCAACGCATCGGGCTGACCGCGATACGGCACATGGGTGAGCTTGATACCCGCCTCCTGCGCCAAGAGCTCGCCCGACAGGTGGTTAGAGGTGCCCACCCCTGCTGAAGCGAAGGTCAGCGGTGGATTGCTCTTTTTGGCCAGCTCCATGAACTCGGCCATGGTTCGCGCCGGGACGGACGGCGACACCACGATCACATTGGCCGCAATACCAATGCCCGCAACCGCGCGGAAATCGCGCACCGGATCCCACGAAATACCTTTTTGCAAACTGGGATTGACGGCATGGCTGGGGCTAGCCAACAGCAGGGTGTAGCCGTCTGCTGGTGCCTTGGCCACAAAGTCGGTGCCGATGGCGCCGCCCGCGCCGGTGCGGTTTTCAATGATCACCGGCTGGCCATAACGCGCGGCAAGCCTTTCGCCCAGGGTGCGGGCAATCGAATCCACAATGCCCCCGGCCGAGAACGGCACCACGATACGGATCTGTTTGTTTGGAAACTCCTGCGCGGCGGCCGGGTTGGTGCCCATCAGGGTGCAAGCGCTGAGCGCTGCGGCAATCAGCAAGGGGCGACGTGAGGTCATGGCGAGGTCCAGGTGAAGTGGGTGGTTAAGCGTCAGTGCGCCTGCGCAGCCTGAGAGGCTTGCGCCAGCGTGCGCTTGGCGATGTTCAAGATGTGAATCTGGCTGGTGCCTTCGTAAATGCGAAACAGCCGCGCGTCTCGGTAAAACCGCTCGGCCACATTGCCTGCCATGTAGCCCGAGCCGCCAAACAGTTGCACCGCCCGGTCGGCCACGCGGCCGCACATTTCAGACGCAAACAGCTTGCACATGGACGCTTCCATGGTCACGTCTTGGCCATCGTCGCGCTTGCGGGCGGTCTCAAGCAGCAAAGCACGCGCCGCATGCACCTCGGTGTTGCTCTGCGCAATCATGTCTTGCACCAGCTGAAATTC
Organism: Comamonadaceae bacterium; assembly: GCA_013297985.1. Taxonomy (GTDB): domain Bacteria; phylum Pseudomonadota; class Gammaproteobacteria; order Burkholderiales; family Burkholderiaceae_C; genus JAAFIY01. The sequence continues at coordinate 7,264 of JAAFIY010000040.1, forward strand.
GCCGATGGCTTGGCCGGACTGTTTGCGCGTCAGTGCGCGCTGCACCATCTCATCCACTAAACGAATCGCCGGGCCGATGCACAAGCCAGCCAAGTTGATGCGCTGTTTATTGAGCGCTTTCATCGCCGTGCGAAAACCCTGGCCCTCTGCGCCGCCCACGATGGCGCTTTGGTGCACACGCACCGCGTCCAGCACCACCTCACCCACTGGCGAGCCGTGCTGGCCCATTTTTCGAGGGGCCGCTGGCGTACTTAGGCCGGGTGTGGCGCGCTCAACCAGAAAGGCGGTCACACCCTTGGCACCGCGCGCCTGCGCATCGGTGCGCGCAAACACGGTGAACAGATCGGCGATGGGCGCATTGGTGATGTAGCACTTGTGGCCGGTGATCACATAGTGGTCGCCATCCCGCACCGCCAGTGTTTTTTGCGCAGTGGCGTCAGAACCCGCCTCGGGTTCAGTCAGTGCAAAGCAGCCGGTGATCTGGCCGCTGGCCAGCATCGGCAAGTATTGGCGCTTTTGAGCATCCGTCCCGTCCACCACCAAAGACTCTGACGCAATGCCGGTGTTGCCGCCAAATCGTGCACGAAACGCAGTGGCTACCTGCGACACCTCGATGTTGATCAGCGAAAGCTCTTCAGTGGTGAGCCCTGCGCCACCGTAAGCCTGCGGAATGCTGTGCCCAAACAGGCCCAGGTCGCGCATGCGCTGCACCAGTGCGGCGGGAATCTCATCGGACGCATCGACCTGCTCTTCCAGAGGCAGGCACTCGGTGCGCACAAAGCGACGCACCTCTTGGAGCATGGCAGAGAAGGCAGCAGGATCACGAATCATGGTGAAAGGGGGCTCAACACAAGGGCGCCTTCAGCGCTGGATTTGGGCCGTCTCAATTTGGCGGGCGGCGTCTTTGAGCAGGGGAACGAACTCGCGCACTAAGCGGTCATTGCGATTGCGGTCGGCGGCCAGGGTGCAATTGATGGCCAGGGCAGGCTCGCCCGCCGCTTGGCGCACAGGCACCGCCACCGCATGGATGTCGCGCTGCCACTCGCCCCGCGAATCGCAGTAGCCCCGCGCAGCAAACTGCTTTTGATTGCTTTCCCACGCGGCCCGATGGCGATCAAACAGCGCCCTGTCGTGTACCTTGAGAAAGTTCAAGATCGCGGTGCGCTCGGGCACCGCATGGGCCAGGATCAACGCGCGTCCGATCGACGTGGGCAGCAGCGGGCGCGAGCTTCCGACGTCGGGCAGGTGCTGATTGCTGCTGTCAGCGCGCACCGAATCGATGTAGACCACGCTGCCCCGGTCGCGCACGCCCAAATTCACGGTGCAACCCGTCTGCCGCGCCAAGCGCTCCATGACGGGCTTGGCCAGTTGGCGCACCGGCATGCTCACCAGCAAGGGGTGGCCCAGCGACAGCACTCCGGGGCCCAAGCGAAACTTCTGCAGCACCGTGTCGCGGCTCAGGTAACCCAGCAGCACCAGCGTGTAGGTGAGCCGCGAGACGGTAGCTTTGGGTAAGCCCGTGCGGTCCACGATGTCGCGGTTGCCGAGCACCGGCATGGCTGCAGTAAATGCGCGCAGCACCTCCATGCCGCGCGCCAAGTTCATGGCGAACTGACGATCAGCCTGTAGGTCGTGCGGGTCAACAAGGCCCGGTAAAGCAATGGCAGTCACTTGGCGCGGTTTGGGTTTGGGCGTGGCCATGATTGAGCCTTGAAAACCAGACGTCAATGCGTGTGTGAGAGTGTTTCGCTGTGCAAAACAGTGGGTTCACATCATGGCTCTACTTTGCGAAGAATGAACACTCTTTATTCGTCTGGGCCACCTCTTGAACGCAGCACCCTCCCCCGTCGGATCACTCAGTGGCGTGCGGATTCTGGACATGGCCACTGTGCTGGCGGGTCCGTCGGGCGCCACCTTGTGTGCCGATCACGGTGCCGACGTCATCAAGCTCGAGCTGCCCGACGGCAGTGATCCATTGCGCCACATGCAGCCCATCAAAGACGGGGTGCCCCTGTGGTGGAAGGTGGCCAACCGCGGCAAGCGCGGCATCACGCTGGATGTGCGCAAGCCCGCAGGCAAAACTGTGCTGTTACAGATGCTGCCCCAGGTGGACGTGCTGGTGGAAAACTTTCGCACCGGCACCCTTGACCGCTGGGGCCTGGACTTGGCCACGCTGCACAGCGCCAATCCGCGCCTGATCGTCATCCGCCTGACTGGCTTTGGCCAGACGGGCCCCTACCGCAGCAAGCCGGGGTTCGCCCGCATCTTTGAAGCCATGAGCGGCTTCACCAACCTCACGGGCGAAACTGGCGGCTCGCCGCTGCACAGCAACTTTCCCATCGGGGACGCCGTCGCCGGGGTGTTTTGCGCCTTTTCGATTGCAGCCGAGGTCGCCCGCTTGCGCGGCGACCCCAAGGCCCAGGGTGTCGAGGTGGATCTGTCTGCCACTGAAGCGCTGTTTCGGCTGCTGGAGCCCTTGCCAGTCGAGCACGAGCTGCTAGGCCAAGTGCGCCGCGCTGCAGGCAACACCACCACCTACACCGCACCGTCCAACATGTACCGCAGTGCCGACGGTGTGTACCTGACGCTGGTGGCGTCGTCGCAGGGCACCTATGCGCGCTTGTGTGAGGCCGTCGGTCGGCCCGACCTGCTGACTGACTCTCGCTTTTGCACCAACCCTTTGCGGGTGCAGCACATGCCCGCGCTGGATGCAGAGCTGGCGGCCTGGTTTGCGGCCCGCACCTTTGGGGAGATTGCGGCGCGGCTAGAGCCGCACGAAATCCCGTATACCAAGGTCAACACCATCCAAGACATTGCCGCCGACCCGCATTTCCAAGCGCGCGGCGCCATCATTCGCCTGGCGGATCCCGATGGCGACAGCTTGCCAGCGCCATGCATCGTGCCGCGCATTACCGGGCGCAACATGCCGGTGCCGCGCACCGGGCCGAGCGTGGGCGAACACAACGATGAGGTCTACCGCTCATTTGGCTTGAGCGAGCCCGACTTGGCCGCTTTGCGGGCCGAAGGCGCCATCTAGCCATGGCCACAGCCCAAATCCCACCGACCTTTGCCGCTCTGCGCTCGCGCAGCCAAGACGGGCAGGTGAGCTCAGCGCTAGAACAAGTCAGCCTGCACGAACTCTCGGGCGGCGAAGTGCTGCTGCGCGCCCTCTACTCGGGCATCAACTACAAAGACTGTTTGTCGATTCTTGGCCGCGCTCGCATCATCAGCCACTTCCCCCGCATCGCGGGCATTGAAGTGGTGGGCGAGGTGTTGGACTCTTCGCACGCCGCTTTTCAGCCTGGGGCTGAGGTGATGGTGCACGGCTTTCAGACCGGCATTGACTTCGATGGTGGCTTCTCAGAAATCGTCCGGGTGCCCGCTGCCCATGTGCAGCCGCTCCCGGCGGGGCTCAGCCCTTTGCAGGCCGCCACCCTGGGGGTGCCAGGGTTCACCGTGGCTTTGGCGCTGGAGCGATTTGAACAATTCGGCGTTAAGCCCGCCGACGGCTTGGTGGCGGTGTCAGGCGCGGGCGGCGCGGTGGGCTTGATGGCCATTGCCATCTTGTCCAAGGCGGGCTACCAGGTCGCGGCCATCACCCGCCGCCCCAGTCAAGCCGATGCCCTGCGTGCCTTGGGTGCGGCTGAAGTCATCGACGCGGGCCTTGCCGCACAAGCCCCCCGCGCCTTAGAAAAAGCACGCTTTGTGGCCGCCATCGACAACGTGGGCGGCGGCATGCTGGCGTGGCTGCTGCGGTCGATGCAAGACAGCGGCTGCGTGGCCAGCGTGGGCAACGCAGGCGGCAACGCCTTTGACGGCAGCGTGCTGCCCTTCATCATGCGGCGCGTGCAGCTGTTTGGCGTGGTGGCCAACGCGCCCTGGGCGCAACGTCATCGCCTGTGGGCGCGTCTGGCGGGTGATCTGCGGCCTGACTTCAACGCCCTCCAGGCGCATGTGCACCAGCTGCCTTTGGACGGCCTATTGGCCCACGCAGCCCTGCAACTCCAGGGTGCGACCAGCGGCCGTGCGCTGGTCAGCTTCGCGCCTGGGCCATGAGCTTGGCCGACCCTTGGGCAGTAGCACAAAGCGTACTGTCGGCAGCTGTGCCTAGTCTTGCTATGGGTGCACCCGAATGAGCGGTCCCTTGGCTGGCCTGCGCGTGCTGGAGATGCAGGCCATCGGCCCAGTGCCCTGGGCTGGGATGATGCTGGCCGACCTGGGCGCAGACGTGCTGCGCATTGATCGGCCCGTAGCTCCCCAAGTGGGTGCGCCGATGGAAGACCGATTTCAACCCACCGGGCGCGGCAAACGGGCCACGGTGGTGGACGCCAAAACAGCCGAGGGCCGCCACACGCTCTTGGGCCTGGTGGATCAAGCCCATGTGCTGCTAGAGGGTCTGCGCCCCGGCGCCATGGAGCGGCTGGGCATGGGCCCAGAGGAGTGCCTGGCGCGCAACCCTGCGCTGGTCTATGGCCGCATGACCGGCTGGGGCCAAACCGGCCCGCTGTCATCCACCGCAGGGCATGACATCAACTACATCGCCACCACCGGTGTGCTGCACGCCATTGGGCCGCGCAATGGCCCGCCCAGCGTGCCACTGAATCTGGTGGGCGACTTCGGGGGCGGCGGCATGCTGCTGTTGGTGGGCGTGTTAGCGGCACTCTTTGAGTCGCGCAAGAGCGGCCTGGGCCAAGTGATTGACGCGGCCATGGTCGATGGCTCGCTGGCGCTGCTGGCCCCTATCTTGGGCCAGTGGCAAGCCCAGGCCTGGACCGATCAGCGCCAGGCCAACTGGCTAGATGGCGGTGCGCCGTACTACACCACCTATGCCACGTCTGACGGCCAGTACATGGCCGTGGGCGCGATTGAGCCCGCCTTCTACGCGGCACTGCTCAAAGGGCTGGGGCTGCAAGACCAAGCCCTGCCCGCGCAGCACGACCAGGCCGCATGGCCTGTGTTGCGCGAACGGTTTGCGGCGGCTTTTGGCCGACACCCGCGCGCGCACTGGGAGCGCGTGTTTGACGGCACCGACGCCTGCGTGTCGCCGGTGCTGTCGCTGGCCGAGACCACCCAGCAGCCTCATCTGTTGGCCCGCGACTGCTTTGTGCAGGTTGACGGCGTGGCGCAACCGGCCCCAGCACCCCGGTTCTCGCGCACGCCGGCTGACCGCGCCCGCACAGGCCTGGTGCGCGGCGTGACAGCGGCTGAGGTGCTGGCGCACTGGGCAGCAAAGCCAAGCGGTCGCTAAGCGTGGGCTGACTTGGATCTTGCCGCGTCGGTTCAAGCCAACGCCTGGAAACCTTAAGCCCAACAATGCTCGAACGCCCTATTTCATTGCCTAAGCTGCTATTTAATTTATAGCAACCCGCGCAGTTCGCCCGCCGCTTGCTGCAACAAGCGCAATTGCTCAGTCTGCAAGCGCGCCGCGCTCACGCCCCGGGTGGGCGCCACGGCGTTGAGGGCCGCCACGGTGTGGCCTTGCAGGGTGCGCAACGGCACAGCCACGGCGTGCACGCCCAGTTCATGTTCCTCGCTGCTGATGCAAAAGTCGTCTTGCCGCACCTGCGCCACGCGGGCTTTGAAGTCGCGGCGCACGGTGGTGGTGTGGGGGGTGAGCCGCGTCAAGGGATTGCTGCGCAGCCACCCATCGAGCGCTTTGGGTGCAAGTGCTGCCAGCAGCACCCGGCCGGTGGAAGTGGCATGCGCAGGCAAGCGGGCGCCCAGGTGCAAGCCGTAGGCGGTTAAACGGTCAGCGGCGTCGCCGCTGCGCGCCACGATCACCACCTCAGCCCCGTCTAACACCACGGCGGAATACGACAAGCCGCCAAGTGCAGCCAGCCGGTTTAGCGTGGGCTGCATCGCACGCGGTAAGCGGGCCGACGCCAAATAGCTGGCCGACAGACGCAGCACCCGAGGCGTCAGCCAATAGTGCTGGCCGTCGGTTTCCAAGTAGCCCAGGGCGTGCAGGGTGAGCAGATGGCGCCGCGCTGCGGCGCGGGTGATTCCCGCCCGCTGGGCGGCCAGGGTGGCGTTCAAACGCTGGCGTTCGGTGTCAAAGCTTTCCAGCACCGCCAGGCCACGGGCCAGGCCTTCGATCCAGTCGGGTTGGGCAATCAATGAAGACCTCCGGCAGCGTGGGCGACGCACCCAGCGAATACTGCGCGATCATCGCGCAAACCGTGCGAAGCATCGCACAGACGCTGGCCATACCGCCGCCTAAGGGGTACTCATTCACTTAAGGTCGAGTCAGTTAAAACAACAGGAGACACCCCAATGCGCACCCAAGTCGCCATCATCGGCGCAGGCCCCGCCGGCCTGATGCTGGGCCAGATGCTGCACCGCGCGGGCGTGGACCACGTCATCGTGGAACGCCAAAGCGCCGACTATGTGATGAGCCGCATCCGCGCGGGCATCTTGGAGCAGACCACGGTGGATTTGCTGCACGAGGTGGGCGTGGGCGCGCGGCTGGCCCAAGAGGCCCTACCCCACGACGAGCTCACCCTGGCATTTGCAGGCACTAAACACACCTTCAGCCTGCACCAACTCACTGGCGGCAAGCGGGTGTGGGCCTATGGGCAAACCGAAGTCACCAAAGACCTGATGGACGCCCGCGCTGCCTGCGGACGGCCCACGGTGTATGAAGCCACTGACGTGAGCCTGCACGACCTTGATGGGGACGGCCCGGCCACCGTGCGCTACACCCACCAAGGCGTGACGCAAGAGCTGCAAGCCGACTTTGTGGCCGGCTGCGACGGCTTTCACGGCGTGGCGCGCAAAAGCATGCCCAGCGGGGTGCTCAAAGAGTTTGAAAAGGTTTACCCCTTTGGCTGGCTAGGCGTGTTGGCTGATGTGCCGCCGGTGTCACCGCACGCCATCATTTATGGCAACAGCGCGCTGGGCTTTAGCCTGTGCAGCCTGCGCAGCATGACGCGCAGCCGCTACTACGTGCAATGCCCCATGAGCGACCGCGTTGAAGACTGGAGCGACGCGCGCTTTTGGGCCGAGCTCAAAGCCCGGGTAGACCCGCACACGGCTGAAGGCATCGTCACCGGCCCGAGCATCGAGAAAAGCATTGCGCCGCTGCGTAGCTTTGTGGCGGAACCCATGCGCTGGGGCAAGCTGTTTTTGGCCGGTGACGCCGCCCACATCGTGCCGCCCACCGGCGCAAAGGGCCTCAATTTGGCGGCCAGCGATGTACGCATGCTGGGCCAGGCGCTCATCAGCCATTTTGTGGACAAATCGGATGCGGGCATCAAGCACTACAGCGCCATTGCCCTGCGCCGTATTTGGCGCACCGAGCGCTTCAGTTGGTGGCTTACCAGCCTGATGCACAAGTTTCCTGACACCGAAGGCTTTGGCCAGCGGGTGCAAGAAGCGGAGCTGGACTACTTGGTCAACTCACCCGCAGCTGCGACGACCTTGGCTGAGAACTACGTGGGCCTGCCAATTGAATCGCTCTGAACTCCAAATAAAAAGAGCTGCTAGCGCCCGTCAATAGGGCGCAAGCAGCTCTCTTTTTTATAGTGTGAGCGCCGCGGAGGAGTAACCTACCCAGCTCGGGCCAAGATGCTCTTTTGAATCTGTCCACCCGCACCGCGCGCCAGGCCAATCACCACGCTGACCAAGACGCCACCCGTCACCAGCACCAGCGCGCCAATCGCCCACATCACCCAGACGATGGGCGTGAGCACGCTCAGCAAGCCCGGCATCAAGCCAATGAGCCATTGCACCATGGGGGCGGCAGCGCCCAGCATGGCTTTGATCGGTTCGAGCCATTCCACGCCCAACCAAGCGGCCATGGCGGGCGGCAGCTGCCACGACGCAATCCAGGCCTCCAACTGGCCCACGGCGGCCTGCGGATTGCTGCTGCCCACCATTTGCGCCCAGCCGTCCCAGCCCACCAGGGCACCAGTCGCCCAGGCAAATAGGGACCAGAAGGCCAACAAAATCAACACCACCAACCACACCAAGCCGTGCCAGATCATGAAAACACCTTAAAGCGCTGCGATAGGCAGCAGATGGCGCCATGCTGGCAGCTTGCAAGGTGGCCGGTGCGGCGCCGCTCAAGCGCCCGCGCAGGGCTTGTGCGTTAGCCCTGCGGGGTTTTGGCGCAGGCTTGCTCGGGGTGGCTAGACCGCCAAGGTGTGCAGCGGCAAATCGTGCTGGCGGGCCAGAGCGTCTAGCGCCTGGCGCTTTTGGCCCGCAAAGAAAGCGGCCAGGGCTTGCGCGGTGGCGGGGTTGAGCATGGCGCGCAAATCGCCGCTGGGCAGGCCCGCCACTTGCGCCAAGGCTTGGGCAAAGTGCGGCTCCAGCGCCGCCACGGCCACGCGGCCATCCGCGCAGGCATAGACCCGGTAGCCCGCATGCGCGCCGCCCACCGCGCCGCGCGGCAGCGTCAGGCCCCAATGGCGCGGCAGCGCCAGCCAGGCGGCGGCATCTGACAAGGCCACTTCCACGCGCACCCCGGCGCCTTTGGCGCTGGCGCGTTGGGCCAGCACGGCTTGCAGCACGGCTTCAGACGCCATGAGTGCCCCGCCCATGTCGGCATACAGCGTGGGCGGCAGGTGCAGGCCGGTGACCAGGTCGTGCTCAGCCAGATAGGTCAGGTCGTGGCCAGGTTCTTCGGCCCGCTCACCCGGGCTGCCGACGATGCTGACCACCGACAACTTGGGGTGCGCGCGCTTCAAATCGCCCCACGCCAGGCCCAGCTTGGCCATGGCCGAGGGCCTGAACGAGGTCAACAACACATCGGTGCCCGCCAGCAGTGCCGCCAGCTTTTTTTGGCCCGCGGCGGTCTTGAGATCAGCCGACTTCACCGCTACGCCTTCGTGCAGCGTGGCGTAGGCTGCCGCGTTGTATTGGCCCATCGGGTCGCCGCTGGCCGCACCAGCAGGCGCTGGCGGCTCCAGCTTGGTGCAGCGCGCCCCCATGGTGGCCAAGCGCATCAGCGCCGCAGGGCCAGGCAGGTTCAGCGCCACGCTTAACACCCGCACGCCTTTGAGCGGGCGCAGCGGCTTGACAACAGGGGCTGTAGCGGCCTGGGCAGTTGGGGTGCGAGCAGCATTCATGCAGGGTCGGGTCTGAATTGATGCGAAATCTGCGTGGCCAAACTGCCCCGCAGCCTTGAACCACATTGTGCGATGGCCGCACACTCACCGGCCCACCCCAGCCACCGCTTAAGCCCTGCCATGCCCTTCAGCCGAATTGAAACCCGCCGCGAGCGGCCTGAACATGAAATTCAGGCCCTGATTGAAGCCGTCTACCAAGCCCAGCAAGAAGCCCTGAAAGTGCCCGTGGACGACCGGCAAATTCGCTACATCTGCTACCCGCCCCAGCACTTTCATGTGCCGCCGGACAAAACCGACAACTTCACCTTTGTGGAAATCTTGTTGTTCCCGGGTCGATCCCTGGCCGCCAAGCGCACGCTGTACCAGGGCATCGTGCGGCGCTTTGGCGCCCTGGGCATTGCGCCCACCGATGTCTTCATTGCGCTGCAAGAACTGCCCATGGACAACTTTGGCATCCAAGGCGGCCAACCCGCGTCAGAAGTGAACCTGGGCTTTGACGTGCACGTGTAGCGATTGCACACTGCACAGGCGGGGCGGCTTGGCGCATACTGGTTGTGCGCTGAAGCAAATGTTCAATCCCTCCAGAGGACTGTTGCCATGAAGCCTGTGTCTGAAGTGCTGCCCAAGATCGCTCAATCCAATGAACTGCGAGTGCCAGCGGGCACCACGGTGTTTGATGCGCTGACCCTGCTGGCGCGCTTTGATGTGGGCGCCCTAATGGTGATGCGCGACGGGCAGCTGGCGGGCATGTTCTCCGAGCGCGACTACACCCGCAAGATTGCGCTGCAAGGCAAAGACAGCCGTAGCACGCTGATTGACGACATCATGACCCGCGAAGTCATCACCGTGCCCCACACCGCCCGCACCCGCGAGGTGATGTCGCTGATGAGCGCCAAGCGCATCCGCCACGTGCCGGTGACACGTGACGGTCAAGTGGTGGGCATGCTGTCGATTCGCGACCTGATGGACGACATCATTGCCGACCACGAACAGACCATTGAGCACTTGCAGCAGTACATCGCCAGTTGAGGCCGCAGCTGTGACCGCCGCATGTGCTTGCTACTGATTTTGTAGCTGCTTAGGCAGTTAAACAGGGCGCTACAGCCCATTTTTTCTTGAGTCCGGCCAGGGCGCGCGTGCGGCCAAGCGCCCTGCCACCTCAGTCCACCACCACCCGGTTGCGTCCGGCCTGCTTGGCGCGGTACAGCGCGGCGTCAGCCCGCGCTACCAAAGCATCCAAGCTGGTATCGCCCGCGTCGGCCACAGCGGCACCCACGCTGACTGTCACCGCTGGCAAACCTGCCTGGGCCGCACGGTCGGCCACCGTTTGGCAGATGCGTTGGCCCATGCCCAATGCGCCTTCGTTTTGGGTGTCGGGGGCCAGCACGATGAACTCTTCGCCGCCGTAGCGCGCCAAGCGGTCAAAGGGCCGCAAAAGATCTCGCACTTCTTGGGCAAAGTGCTTCAGCACCGCGTCACCCACTGCGTGGCCATGTTGGTCATTGACGCGCTTGAAATGGTCAATGTCCAGCATCAACACCGCCATGGGCGAGCCGTTGCGTTGCCAGCGCGCCCATTCGCGCCCGGCGGCCTGCAGCCAGGCGCGGCGCACCAGTACGCCGGTGAGGCTGTCGTGGGTGGCCAAGTTCTCCAGCATGCGGCGAACCCTTTCGCTGCTCACCAACTGGGCCGACACGCTCATCATCAGCGCTGAGATGGCAAACGTGGCTAGGTAGATGGTTTGGATGAGTCCGGGGGCAAAGCGGGTGGTGTCTGGCGCATCCACCCACCAAGTGGAGATACCGCGCAGCACCAACACAGCGCATTGCACGCCGGTGACCGCCTTGACCAAGGCGCCGCCCAGGCCCTTGGCATGGCGCCACACCACCCAAAAATGCGCGGCGGTGATACCGGCCAACCCCAGTGCCAAGGCACTGGCTCGGCCCCGGTAATCGGGCCACACGACGGAAAAAATCACCATCGCCACCCAGGCCACCACCGACCATGCAGCCATCCAGCGCAGATGCTCGCGCTGCTGCCAAAACCGCGCGCTGCCCGAATAAAACAAGACAAAGCCCAGCAACATCAAGGCGGCACCGCTGATCGACGTGATGCTGCGGCCCAGCAAGGTCTCAAGCTTGTAAATCAGCGTGGCGCACGCACAGGCCAGGCAGGCCAGGCCCCATTCACGCAGGCCTTCGATATCAGGCGGGTAGTTGCGCCGCAGGGCCAGCAGCACCCAACCCATCAGCGCTGACACAAGGCCAGCGATGAGGACGAAGGTGGGGGCGTGAAAGTCGTGCATCAAGAAAACGGCTTCGCCACGCTGCACAGCGCTTGCGAGGCTTTTCAGAGCGTAACGCGCCGGCGGGCCAAAAATGAAAGTGATGGCACGGTGTTGGACTCAGGCCTGAACTGGTAGGCTGTTGCGGCTGAGTGCCTGCGACTCGGCGCGCCAATGCAATGAAGTGGACGGCCCAGCGACCGCCTAGCGTGGACATTCTGGCTAGTGCGCGCCATCGGCGGAGCGCGCCTGTTGATGCTGAACGAGGGGCTGCTGCACACACAAGGCAATGCCCAGCGCCACCGCCAGCGCTGCACTGGCGGTCAGCAGCCCAAAGGGCTCGCCCAGCAACAGCGCCGCGCCGGTGGCACTGAGCAAGGGCACCAAAGCACCCGACAGCGAGGCGCGGCCCGCACCCAGCCGTTGCACCGCCGCGCTGTAGGCCACCAAACCCAGCACCCCGGCCATCACGCCCTGCCAAGCGGCTTGCAGCAGCAGGTCGGGCCAGGGTGCAGCCCAGAGTCGCGGCACGCCCCACCAAGCAATGGCTGGCAGCAAGAGCAGCGCTGACCAGGCGTTCACCACCGCCGCGCCCTGCCAGGGCGACAAGCCGCTGGCACGAAAAGCCAAGGTGTAAGCGCTCCAAGCCGCTGCCGCCAAGACAAACAACAGATCGCCGCGCCAGGCCTGCGCATGGCCTGAGCGCAGCGACGCCCAGCCCGTGAGCACAGCGGCGAAGGCGATCAGGGCCAAACCCAGCCAGCGCCGACCCCGCACCACCTCGCCGCGCAGCGCCCAGCCCAGCAGCGCAGTAAACAAGGGCACACAGCCCGCCATGAACACGCCCATGTGCGCAGCGGGCGCAAACTGCGCGCCCCTCAAGGCCAACAAGCCAAAGGGCAAGCCGCCGCCAGCTACCAACAGCGCCAGGGTGCTGGGTGCCACGCCACGTGGCAGCAACCCCACCCCGCGCAAAGCCGGCAGCAGCACCAATGCGGGAAGCATGTAGCGCAACACAGCCAGGTCAAGCGGCCCCAACGTGGTGGTGACACCGTGGCGCGATGCGATCTGCCACCCGGCTCCAATCAGTGCCGCAGCCAGCGCGGCGGCGATACCCAAAACAGTGTTGCGAGTCATGGCCCCAATGCTGCGGGGCCGCCTGGCTGGACGCTATCAAGTTCCTGCGCTTTGCAACCGCAAGGCGGCCCGGGCCTGGGCGGGCGTCGCACCCACGGAGCGCTTGAACACCTCGCCGAAATGGCTTTGGCTGCAAAAGCCCAGCTCGTGCGCCAAACCAGCCAAATCCAGCTCGCCCGCATCCAAGTGGGCCAGTGCCAGGGCCACACGCAGATGCAAGCGGTAGCGGTGCAGGCTTAAGCCCGTGGCACGGCGAAACTGGCGCGCCAAATGAAAGGGCGAGCTGTGCGCTGCCTCGGCCACCTCTTGCCACAAGAGCCTGCGCCCGGGTTCGGCGCTCAAGGCGCGGCGCGCAAGTGCCACCGCGCGGGTTTCGCAGCCCACCGCACGCCCGGACACCGGACGAGCGGGGCTTAGCAAAGCACCCGCGCTCAGCGAGCCTGATCCCAAGGCCCGCCACTGAAGGCGCAGGGCGTACAACTCAGCAGGAGCCAGCAGCCACACCCGAGGGCCTGGGTTGATCGCGTGCTGGGCGCGCTCAGGCGCTTGGGCGTCACTGAGCACCATGCTTTCGCGCGTGCCACGGCCTTCTGGCTTGAGTTGATACGCGGTGGCAGCGTCGATACAAAACGCGGTGAGCTCATCCACCAGCCATTCGCGCTGCTGCACCCGCAGCACCGCCGCGCCGGTAGCGGGCAACACCGTGCGGCGGGTGGGCGCTTGGTAGGTGGCGCTCCACTGCGAGGCATGCTGTCCGAAGTGCACCCGCTCCAAACGCCAGCCTGCGTGGCTTGCGATCAGGGTGCGAACCTGGGGCATTGGGGCTGCCTATTTTTGTCGCCGCGGCGGCAAGCCCGTGTGCTGGGTCAGGATGCGCCCCGGCTGCGGTGCGGCCGACTTGCGCACCGCGGGCGCAGCACCGCCGGGCGTGCTGTTCTTGCGCCGGGCGCTGGTGTAGCTGCCATCGGTCAGCGGCTGCCAAGTGGGAATCAAATGCTGCTTGCCGTTGCCGATCAAGTCGGCCCGGCCCATGGCTTTGAGCGCGTCGCGCAGCAGCGGCCAGTTGTTGGAATCGTGGTAGCGCAAAAACGCCTTGTGCAGCCTACGACGGCGCTCGCCGCGCACGATATCTACGGCTTCGGATTCGCGGCCGATTTTCTTCAGCGGATTCTTGCCCGAGTGGTACATGGCTGTGGCGGTGGCCATGGGGCTGGGGTAGAAGGTTTGCACCTGATCGGCCCTGAAGCCATTGCGCTTGAGCCACAGCGCCAAATTCATCATGTCTTCATCCCGCGTACCGGGGTGGGCAGCGATGAAGTACGGAATCAGATACTGCTTCTTACCCGCCTCGGCGCTGAACTGTTCAAACAGTTGCTTGAAACGGTCATAGCTGCCAATGCCGGGCTTCATCATTTTTGAAAGCGGCCCGCCTTCGGTGTGCTCAGGCGCAATCTTCAAATAGCCGCCCACGTGGTGGGTCACCAATTCTTTGACGTACTCAGGCGATTGCACCGCCAAGTCATAGCGCAGGCCGGAGCCAATCAGAATTTTCTTGACGCCCTTGAGCGCTCGCGCCCGGCGGTACAACTTTATGAGCGGATCGTGGCTGGTGCCGAGGTTCGGGCAGATGCCGGGGTATACGCAGCTGGGCTTGCGGCAAGCCATTTCTACCTCGGGGCTCTTGCAGCCGATGCGGTACATGTTGGCGGTGGGCCCGCCCAAGTCGCTGATGACGCCGGTGAAGCCGGGCACCTTGTCGCGGATGTCTTCAATCTCGCCAATGATCGAGTCTTCCGAGCGGCTTTGGATGATGCGGCCTTCGTGCTCGGTAATGCTGCAGAACGTGCAGCCACCAAAGCAGCCCCGCATGATGTTCACACTGAAGCGGATCATTTCCCAAGCGGGGATCTTGGTGGCGCCGTCGTGTCGGCCGTGTTCATCGGCGTACACCGGATGCGGCACGCGCTGATACGGCAGCCCAAAGACATGGTCCATTTCGGCGGTGGTCAGCGGAATGGGCGGCGGGTTGATCCACACGTCGCGCGCGCTGGGGCCGTCGCCATGGCGCTGCACCAGCGCGCGGGCGTTGCCAGGGTTGGTTTCCAGGTGCAGCACACGGTTGGCGTGGGCATACAGCACCGCATCGGCCTTGACGGCTTCAAACGAGGGCAAGCGAATCACACTGCGGTCGCGCGGCGGCACTTTGACGTTGCCTTTGCCTTTGAGGCGCGACAGCGCCGGGTTGGCCACAAAGGTGATGGGCGCGCCGCCTGCGGGCAGCGCGGCCACGCCCACCGCTACGGTGGTTGCAGCGGTGGGTGCGCCGGTGGTGCCATCGGCGGGGCCGGCTGCGCCATCGGCCGTTTCGCGCTCGCAGGTGGTGCCCTTGCTTTGTGCCAGCTCTGCGGTGGTCAGGTAGGGGTTGATGTGCGCTTCCACACGGCCCGGTGTGTCGACTTCGGTCGAGTCGATTTCAAACCAAGGGTCATCGGCGGTGCCGGGGTTCTCACGCCGCACAAAGGCGGTGCCGCGGATGTCGGTGATCTGCTGCACCGGCTGGCGCGCGGCAATGCGGTGAGCCAGTTCGACCAGTGCACGCTCGGCGTTGCCGTACAGCAAGATGTCGCATTTGCTGTCAAGCACGATAGAGCGGCGCACGGTGTCGCTCCAATAGTCGTAGTGGGCAATGCGGCGCAGGCTGCCTTCAATGCCGCCCAGCACAATGGGTACACCGGGAAAGGCCTCGCGGCAGCGCTGGCTGTAGACAATGGCCGCGCGGTCGGGGCGCTTGCCGTGGGCGTCGCCGGGCGTGTAGGCGTCGTCATGGCGCAACCTGCGATCAGCCGTGTAGTGGTTGATCATGGAATCCATGTTGCCCGCCGTCACGCCCCAGAACAAATTGGGGCGGCCCAGCTCACGAAACGGCTCGGCGCTTTGCCAATTGGGCTGCGCCAAAATGCCCACGCGAAAGCCCTGTGCCTCGAGCGTGCGGCCGATCACCGCCATGCCAAAACTGGGGTGGTCAACATAGGCGTCACCGGTCACCAAAATGATGTCGCAGCTGTCCCAGCCCAGGCGCTCCATTTCGGCGCGGCTCATGGGTAAAAAGGGTGCGGGGCCAAACCGGTGGGCCCAGAACTTTCGGTAGCTGGTGATGGGCTTGGCGGCTCGTGTAAAAAACGAGACGTCAAGCGGTGCGGGCGCGTTCATACCTGCGAGTGTAGGCAGCCCCTGCCTGCCCAGGTGGTAGTGGCTCCTTAAAGCCTCGATCTCACACGTCTATGGGCCTGCGGGTTCAGGGGCAAGCACCCAGGAACAGGTGGGCCGCCGGCGCCGCCCGCCCCTACTCCAAGCCCAGCTCTTGAATTTTGCGGGTGATGGTGTTGCGGCCAATGCCCAGCTTTTGGGCGGCTTCAATGCGCCTGCCCCGGGTGTTGCCCAAAGCGGTGAGGATCAGGCAGCTTTCAAAGCGGCGGCTGAGCGAATCCCACACGTCGGGGCCGCCAGCGTCCAGGAGCTCGCGCGCTTCGGCTTGCAGGGCGCCTTCCCAGCCGCCCGCGTCCATCAAAGCGATGCTGCGCGGGTGCTCGGCGGGCACAGAGAACACGCTACCGGGTTCAGTGGCGGCATGCACTTGGCCATGCTCTGTGGGGTAAGCCCGGCTGTGAGCAAGCTCGGCAGCGTCCGCGTGTGGCGGCTCGATCACCATCGGCGGCGCCATCGCCGCGGCCACCGCCACTGCCACCGGAGCGGGCACGCTGGCGGCGGGCACTTGGAGCACCTCGGGCGGCAGATCTTTGACTTCCACCACTTGGGCGGGCGCCATCACGGTCAGCCAGTGGCAGATGTTTTCTAGCTGGCGCACGTTGCCTGGAAAGCCAAACAGCGCCAAACGGGCCAGGGCCAAGTCGCTGATGCGCTTGGGCTCCACCCCCAACTGCTGCGCACTGCGCTGCAGAAAATGCCTTGTGAGCATGGGCACGTCTTCTTGCCGTTCGCGCAGGGCGGGCAGGCGCAGCCGGATGACATTCAGGCGGTGAAACAGATCTTCGCGAAAGCTGCCGTCTTTCACCCGTTGCTCTAGGTCTTGGTGGGTGGCGGCAATCACGCGCACCGTGGCCTTGATGGCGTTGTGGCCACCTACGCGGTAGAAGTGGCCGTCGGACAGCACCCGCAGCAGCCGGGTCTGCAAATCAAAGGGCATGTCGCCGATTTCGTCTAGGAACAGCGTGCCGCCTTCGGCCTGCTCAAAGCGCCCGCGCCGCAGCGTTTGCGCGCCGGTAAAGGCGCCGCGCTCGTGGCCGAACAGTTCAGATTCCAGCAAATCCTTCGGAATGGCCGCGGTGTTGATGGCCACAAACGGCCCCCCGGCGCGGGGCGAGTGTTTGTGCAACGCACGCGCCACCAGTTCTTTACCGGAGCCCGATTCACCGGTGATGAGCACCGTGACTTGGCTTTGGCTCAAACGCCCAATGGCTCGAAACACATCCTGCATGGCCGGGGCCTGGCCCAGCATTTCGGGCGTGGCCTCAGCGCTGGCGTCGGCCACCGCTTCGCGTTCGCGCTCTTCGACGGCGCGGCGGATTAAATCGACCGCTTTGGGTAAGTCAAACGGCTTGGGCAGGTATTCAAATGCGCCGCCTTGGAAGGCCGACACAGCACTGTCCAAGTCAGAAAACGCCGTCATGATGATGACGGGCAAGCCGGGCACCGATTCTTTGACTTGACTCAGCAAGTCCAGGCCCGAGCCCCCGGGCATGCGAATGTCAGTAACCAGCACCTGCGGCCCGGCGTCATCGCCCTCGGTGCGCAGGGCGGACAGCACATCGCGCGGGTTGGTGAAGCTGCGGGTGGGCAGGCCTTCGCGGGCCAGCGCCTTTTCGAGCACGAAGCGGATGGATTGGTCGTCATCCACAATCCAGATGGGCTTCATGGGTGAGGTGTGTCTCGCGGTCAGGGCAACGGAATCAAGATCTTGAAGACAGTGCGCCCGGGCTGGCTTTCACATTCGATCAAGCCCTGGTGCTGTTGCACGAAGGTTTGCGCCAATGTCAGCCCCAGGCCCGACCCACCTTCTCGACCCGACACCAGCGGATAAAAAATGCGGTCTTTGATGGCCTCGGGTACCCCGGGGCCGTTGTCGATCACATGCAATTCCAGTGCCAGTCGAAACCGCTGCTTGCCCAAGGTGACTTGCCGGGCCACCCGGGTGCGCAAGGTGATGACGGCGTCACCCGTGGCCATGCGCTCGGCCAGCGCATTGGCAGCGTTGTGCACGATGTTCAGCAGCGCCTGAATGAGCTGCTCGCGGTCACCGCGGAATTCAGGCAAAGACAAGTCATAGTCGCGCTGGACCGTCAGCCCCCGGGCGAATTCGGCCACCACCACCGAGCGCACCCTTTCACACACCTCGTGGATGTTCACGTCACCCACCACATGCGGGCGGCGGTGCGGCGCCAAGAGCCGGTCGACCAGCAACTGCAGCCGGTCGGCCTCGTGGATGATGACCTGGGTGTACTCGGTCAACTCGCGCGACTGCACTTCCATTTGCAACAACTGCGCCGCGCCGCGTATGCCCCCCAGCGGGTTTTTGATCTCATGGGCCAGGTTGCGAATCAGCTCTTTATTCACCCGGGCTTGATCCAGCAAGCGCTCTTCGCGGTCTTGACGGGTTTGCTGCTCTAGCGGCACCATTTCGACGACGACTTCGCCACGGTGCTCGGTCTGCGCCACCACCACGTGCACCGGCATGCTTTCTTGCCCGGGCCGCAATAGATAGGTGTCGTAGCGCAGTGCGGCGAACTCGTTGTTGGCCGCACCGTGCAGGGCGGACGACAGCAGCAAGGGCTCGGTGAACGAATCGCTGAGCGCGGTGCCCACAATGGCACGGCGCGACACCGACAAGGCGTCTTCTAGCGCCGCATTGGCAAACAGCACGTGGCCGTGCCCGTCGACCACCGCCACCAAGGTGGCTAGCCAGTCAAAGGCCTGAAAGCGCTGCAGACTGGGCTGAATGAGCGCTGCCGCGTCGGGCTCAGCGGCCGATCGCTTGCGCCGCATCGGTCAGCGGCTGCCCGCAGGTGGCGGCAGGCGCCCGATTTCCCTGCGCAGGCCTTCGACATCGGCATCAGCGCGACCAATGTTGGCCTTCATCTCGGCCACGCGGTCTAGGTACTTTTGGTAGTTGCGCACTTCGTCGCCACGGCGCTCGGGTTCGCCGTTGTTGAATTCACGCAGCAGCTCGGCGCGGCGCGACTCGGCCTTGCGCAGCTCACTTTCCAGGATTTGCCGGGCGTCGGTGTCTCGGGCCCGCTGCTCCGAGCTGCTCACCCTCGGCGCGTTGGCACCCGCAGCGGCACCCGTTGGATTGCCAGCCGATGCACCGGCGGGTGGTGCACCCGACCCCGCAGGCCGCCCTGCCGCTGGGGCCGCGCCCGCAGCGCGGCCGGGCACCACCGTGACCGACGCGCCGTCTACCGGTCGGCAGTTTTTGGCCCGCGCTTCATTGGCGTCGTTGGTGTAGTAGTTGTTTTCGCAGCGAAACACGGCATGGGCCTGCGGCAAAGCGCAGCCACAGGCCAGTGCGACGGCGGCGGCACGGGCAGTAACCAAGCGGTGCAGATGCTTCATGCGCGGCAGTATCGGTGAAAACGGTCAAACCTTCTGACACAGTGCCCCTGCGGCGCAACAGAGTTCCCGCGCGCTGCCCTTGCTACAAAAAAAAGAGGGCCCGAAGGCCCTCTTTGCTGCACTTGGCGGTAATCAGCTAAGCCGATTACAGCGAGTAGTACATGTCGAACTCAATCGGGTGCGTCGTCATGCGGAAGCGGGTGACTTCTTGCATCTTGAGCTCGATGTAGGCGTCCAACATGCTGTCGGTGAACACGCCGCCCTTGGTCAGGAAAGCGCGGTCTTTGTCCAAGTACTCCAAAGCCTGATCCAGGCTGTGGCAGACGGTCGGGACTTTCGCGTCCTCTTCCGGCGGCAGGTGGTACAGGTCTTTGGTGGCAGCTTCGCCGGGGTGGATTTTGTTTTCCACGCCATCCAAGCCCGCCATCAACAGGGCTGCAAAGCCCAAGTAGGGGTTGCAAGTGGGATCGGGGAAACGCGCTTCAATACGGCGGCCCTTGGGGTTGGCCACATACGGAATGCGGATCGACGCCGAGCGGTTGCGCGAGCTGTAGGCCAGCTTCACCGGGGCCTCAAAGCCGGGCACAAGGCGCTTGTAGCTGTTGGTGCCAGGGTTGGTAATGGCGTTCAGGGCACGGGCGTGCTTGATGATGCCGCCGATGTAGTACAGGGCATAGTCGCTCAGGCCTGCATAGCCGTCGCCAGCAAACAGGTTTTTGCCGTCTTTCCACACCGACTGGTGCACGTGCATGCCGCTGCCGTTGTCGCCCACGATGGGCTTGGGCATGAAGGTGGCGGTTTTGCCGTAGCTGGCGGCCACGTTTTGCACCACGTACTTGAGCAAAATGGTCCAGTCAGCGCGCTGAACCAAGGTGCTGAACTTGGTGCCAATTTCGTTTTGGCCGGCACCGGCCACTTCGTGGTGGAACACTTCCACCGGAATGCCTAGGGATTCAAGCACCAGCGACATCTCAGCGCGCATGTCTTGGGTGCTGTCTACCGGGGGCACGGGGAAGTAGCCGCCCTTGACCGTGGGACGGTGGCCTTTGTTGCCGCCTTCCATGACCTTGCCGCTGTTCCAGGGGGCCTCTTGCTCGTCGATGTGCACGAAGCAGCCCGACATGTCGGCGCCCCAGCGCACGTCGTCAAAAATGAAGAATTCGGGTTCCGGACCGAAGAAGGCCGCATCACCCAGGCCAGAGGCCTTCAGGTACGCCTCAGCACGGCGGGCGATGGAGCGGGGATCGCGGTCGTAGGCCTTGCCGTCACCGGGCTCGAGCACGTCGCAGCTCAGGAACAGGGTGGTTTCTTCAAAGAAGGGGTCGATGTTGGCCGTGGTGGGGTCGGGCATCAACAGCATGTCAGAGGCTTCAATGCCCTTCCAGCCTGCGATGGACGAGCCGTCAAAGGCGTGGCCCGAAGTGAATTTGTCTTCGTCAAAGTGCGACACCGGCACGGTGACGTGCTGCTCTTTGCCCCGGGTGTCGGTGAAGCGAAAGTCAACAAACTTGACTTCGTTGTCCTTCACCATCTTCATGACGTCGGCGACGGTCTTGGCCATCAAAAGCTCCTGATTTGGGATGGTTGGGTCTTACACAATGAAAAAACGCACTCGGGCTTAGGCAGCAGGTTTTGTGCCACGCCGCTTCGCAGCCGCGCAGCATAGCCGACCGCAATGATCGCCAGAAAGTGTCCTTGCCGCCCATCGGTTACGCGCGGCGTTGCACCAACATGAGGCGATGTCCGGCGCTCAAAACGCACTGTTTTGGGGCTAAAACACGCCCATCTGCGCACCACAGGTGGGCAAAAACACCTGCCGACTAAGGTCGGCTCAACTCCGGCCCCAAAGTGGCGCCAAAACCGGGCAGCGCCGCATGCAGCGCCGCATAGGCAGGAGCGACCGCTTCGGGCGGCCCTTTGACGCCCAACTCAATGTGGCGGCCCCAGGTGGGATGGTCGACGCTGGGCAGGCTGAACACTTTGGTTTGGGGGTGCTCGGCCTCGATACGCTCCATCAGCGGCGTGAGCGTGGCCTCCATTGCGCCGAAGACGATCACCGATTTCTCCACACTGGGGCTGCTGCGGTGCAGATGGCGGTAATGGGTGTCCAGCATCCACTCCACCATCGGCCATGCCATCACCGGAAAGCCGGGCACAAAGGCGATGCGGCTGGCTGGCCCATCACAATAAAAGCCAGCGATTTTGTTGTAGGGGTTGGGAATGATCTGCGCGCCCTGCGGGAACACACCCATGTTCAGGCGGTGGATGTTGTCGGGCCGGTCGGGCTCATAGGGCAAGCCCTGCTCTTTGGCCACGTCTTGCATGCGCTCGCGGATGAGGTCAGCCGCCTGCGGGTGCAAGGCGAGCGGCACGCCCAGGGCCGCAGCCGCGCATTGCCGGGTGTGGTCATCCGGCGTGGCGCCAATGCCGCCGGTGCTAAACACGATGTCGCCGCTGGCAAAGGCGCGGGCCAAAGTGTCGGTGATGCGCTGGGGGTCGTCGCCCACGTAGTCACACCACGACAGGCTCAGGCCACGTGCGGCCAGCAGTTCAATGACGCGGGCCATATGCTTGTCGGCACGTTTGCCCGACAAGATCTCGTCGCCCACGATGATGAGCCCGAAAGCTGGGCTGGGCGCGTTGGCTGGCGCGGCGCTAGAAGGGGTTGGTGAAGGGCTTGTCTGCATGCCCCGAGCTTACTGGCCCGCCCAGCACCGGTGGCGGGCCCACCGGCGTGCCTGGCTCGGGAGCCGCAGCAGGCGCTGCCGCAGGGGGCACAGACTTCACCCGCAATTCTTGCAAGGCCTGCAGCGCGTAGTGGGTGAACCAAAGCGACGAAAACGCAAACACCAGCATGTAGATCCACAGGGCCAACGGAATCAATACCGCAAATGCGGCGGCAAACAAGGCGCCCGAGGCCCACACAATGCTGGGCGCGGCGCCCAGATAGCCGCACACCACACCAATGGCTAGCAAGGGCCCCCGGTGTTTGGCAAACACCTCGCGGCGCTCGGCGGCCGTGGCGTGGGCTGACAAAGCGTCGTAAGCCATCACGCGGTAGGTAAGCCAGCCCCAAATGAGCGGCGGCACCACCAAGATCAACGGCGGAATCAACCACAGCGGCAGCGACACCACCAAGGCCAAGGCGGCCAGCAGCACCGAGGCCGCCGACCAACCGGCGCTGCCGATCATCCCCAACGCGCCTGCGGTGCCGCGTCGCTCAAGCGCCGCAAAGCGCCGTTTGGCCACCAACTCCACCAACTGCGGCGTCATGAGCACGGCCACGGCGATCAAGGACAACAGCACCATCACCGGCACGCTGACGGCCAACAGCAGCAGCGGCGCAATCCAATCGCTGGCCCCGCCCGCGCCAAAGCCCGACAGCCAGTTCCACACCGGCTGCAGCCACGTCAGGCTATTCAAGGCGCCGCGCGCCCACGTTACAGCATCGGCCCAAAAGAAGTAGCCCACCCCTGCCGCCAGCAGCACCAGCACCAGCAGGGGCAACAGCGACAACATGATCACCCGCGGATGCAGGCAATACGCGGCAGCGCGCCAGAAGGCGTCAAACAAGGCGTTCATGGGGCGCAGGATACGACAGGGCGGTGGCAGCAGGCATCGCCCCATCGGTCGCTATATATTTGATAGCTGCTTCGGCAATCAAATAGGGCGGGCTGGCCATTTTGCTTATGAAAAACTAACCCCATCCCAGCATCCGCTTCAAACCCAACCACTGCTGCGCCAGCAGCCCACTGCCGTAGTGGCGCACCCTGCCCTGCGCATCGGGCTCTACCTGATCGCGAATGCCGGTGGGATCAAAGCGATTGAGTTGGTAGTTGGCAGTACCAAACAGGGTGTCCCACACCGGCAGCAGCACCGCGTAGTTGCAACCGCCCAGATGCGGTTTGCCTTGGGCGTCGATGCTTTCGTGCCCGATGCCAATGGCGTGGTGCAAGCGATGAAAGCGCGGGCTAACCCACAGCCTTTCGCCCCAGCGGCCAAAGTGCAGGCGCAAGTTGGCGTGCTGCAGGTTTTCACTCAACTGGGTGATGGCCACGATGGCAATGAACTGCCCCGGCCCCACGCCAATGCCCAGCGCCACCGCCACCAAGATCACGTCGCGAATGACGTCGTCGAGCAGGTGGTTGCGGTTGTCGCTCCACATCGTCATTTGACGCTGCGAATGGTGCAGCGCATGCAGCGCCCACCACCACTGAAAACGGTGTTGGCCGCGGTGAATCCAGTAGTCCACAAAGTCAAACACCACCAGGTAGATCAGCAGGCTGACCCAGGCGATATCCGTCACTCCAGGCCAAATCTGGTCTAGGTGCCAGGTGCCCAGGCCGGCGGTGCGCAGGCTGCCGATGACGTCGTCGAGCAAGGGCTCAAGCGAAAAGAAAAGCGCCAGCCGAAACGCCCCCAGCCGATGGATCAGGGTGTAAGCGATGTCGGTGGCAATCGCTCGCCGATCCGTCACTGGCTCGACCGGCCAGCGGCGCTCGGCCGGCCACAGCACTACCAACATCACGACCAACTGCACCAGCCCCACCAACAGCCAACCGGTGCCGTCGAAGGCCTGCTCGGTGAAGCCGCCAAAGCCCAGGGCAAACACGATGGGCTGCACCAGCGCCTGGAACAGCCAGGCTTGGGTGTCAGAAAACAGATCAGCCAGGGTGTCGATCATGGGCACGCAGAGGTGGGCTTAGCGCGGAGGCGCCGCGCTGGCGCGGGCTTGGCGCGCAATCCAATCGCGGTAGTCGGGGTGATCGCGCAGGGTTTGAAAGCAAAAGCCGCGCTCTTTCAGGCCCGTGATCAAGGGCTCTAGCACCGCCGGTGCCCACGGGTCTTTGCGTGACCAAATGCCCAAGTGCGCCAACAAAATGTCGCCGCTTTTGATGCTGCGCAGCGCTTGGGCCAGCAATTGCGCGTTGGGGAATTTGTCGCTGGCCAGCTCGTCGCCCAAGAAGCCTGCAGGTGACCAGCCCA
>JAAFIY010000041.1 GCA_013297985.1 Comamonadaceae bacterium
GCTGCGCGAGGAGCCGAGGAGAAGAACACCGCTGCGGCGGTGGCCCCGGCGGTGCAACGCACAAGGCCGCAGAGCCCGCATCGCCAAACCGAAGAAAGCGCCCCACAAGGGCGCTTTTTTCATGCGCGCCGGATGCTTAACCTCTGCCCGGCTAGCTACATATTTTGTAGCTGCTTACGCCCTATTGGCAGGCGAAATAGGGCGATTCGGTTTGAGCGCGGGGCGGCCTGGGGCAATGCCACAATCCACGCATGGAATTGCTGATCGTTGCGGTGGCTGCCGCCTTGGCCGGGTTTGTGGACGCCATCGTGGGCGGCGGCGGATTGATCCTGATGCCGGCCTTGTTTGCGGTGTTTCCCACGGCGCCACCAGCCACCTTGCTGGGCACGAATAAAAGCTCGGCCATTTGGGGCACGGCCATTTCAAGCTGGCAGTACGCGCAGCGCGTGCAACTGCGTTGGGCGACGCTGTTGCCAGCGGGCGCAGCGGGCCTGGTGGGCGCGTTTGCCGGTGCCTGGGCCGTCACCTTGGTGTCGCCCGAACGCCTGCGCGACGCACTGCCGTGGGTGCTAGGCGCGGTGCTGCTGTACACCTTGGCCAACAAGCACATGGGACGTGAACATGCCCCGCGCTACCAGGGCCGCCAAGAACCCTTGGTCGCCAGCGCGGGCGCGTTTGTGCTGGGCGCCTATGACGGCTTTTTCGGCCCCGGCACCGGCAGCTTTTTTGTGTTCATGTTTGTGCGGCTGCTGGGCTATGACTTCTTGAACGCGTCGGCCAGTGCCAAGCTCGTCAACTTGTGCACCAACGCCGCAGCGCTGGCGCTGTTTGCCTGGAAAGGCCATGTCTGGTGGCACTACGCGCTGGTGTTGGCCCTGGCCAATGTGGCGGGTAGCCTGCTGGGCACCCGCATGGCGTTGCGCCACGGCGCAGGTTTTGTGCGGGCGGTGTTTTTGCTGGTCGTTACCGCGCTGATTGCCAAGACAGCCTATGACGCGTATCTGAAGTAGCCTGCGGCGCCTCGCCCTCACACAGCCGACGCCCAGCCGACGTCCCAGCGGAGAACCGGCGGAGGACCCCGCGGACGTGGCGCTACTGTTTGGGCGCGGCCTGATACAAGCCCCGCACCTTGGGGATGTTGGCTTGCAGTTCTTTGATGCGGTCGGGGCCCTTGGGGTGGGTAGACAGCCATGCGGGCGGCCCGGCGTTGCCGGTGGCTTCGCCCATTTTTTGCCACAGGGCCACGCTGGCGTCGGGATCAAAGCCGCCGCGCGCGGCAATCTCCAAGCCCACCAAGTCGGCTTCGGTTTCATCGTCGCGGCCGTACTTCAGGCTGAGCAACTGCGCGCCCATGTTGGCCGCCACATTGCCCAAATCGCCCAGGCCCAGCAGTTGGGCACCAATGCGCAAGCCGATGTTGGTGGCTTCGCTTTTCGCCACGCGTTCGCGGGCGTGTTCGCGCAGGGCATGAGCCATTTCGTGCCCCATGATCATGGCGGCTTCATCTTCGGTGAGCTTGAGGGTGTTCAAGATGCCGGTGTAGAAGGCAATCTTGCCGCCCGGCATGCACCAAGCGTTGATTTGTTTGCTGCCGATCAGGTTGATTTCCCAGCGCCAGCCTTTGGCGCGCTCGTTCCAGGGCAGGGCGTGGGTAATCAGCCGCTGCGCAATGCCGCGCAGTTTGACGAGCGCAGGGTAGTCGTCAGGCGCCAAGGCGCGTTGGGCGCGGGCTTCGGCCAGGGTTTGTTGATATTGCTGGGCGGCGGCGCGTTCTAGCGTTTCAGCCGGTACCAGCTTGCGCACGGTAGACGGCGCGCCCACATCGACCTGGGCCCAGGCCTGCGGGCTTGCCAGCGCCGCACCTGCGGCCACGGCGCCGCTGGCACGCAGCGCGGCGCGACGGTTAAGCGCGGGCGTGGCATCGCCTGCAGCGCTTTCGGGGCGTGGCTGCATCAGCCAGCCGCGCGGCCGGCGGGTTGGCGCACGTAGCGCACACAGTTGGCACATGGCAAGCCTCCTTCGTCAGAACCTTCAAGCGCAATGGTGCCCCAAGTTCAAGGCAGCCAACGCCAGTCCCCCAATAATGAGGGCGTGACGGCACCAAGCAACCCCAACCCCGCAGGCCTCGGCGCGACCACGCCCCCTGGCCTTAACGCAAACCAAGCCCCTGGGGCTGACGACAACCCGGCGGCGCCCAAGCGCTGGCGCGACGCTTGGGCCGTGTATGCCGAACCCGCCAGCTTGCGCATGCTGGCGCTGGGTTTTGCGGCCGGGTTGCCCTTGCTGCTGGTGTTGGGCACCTTGAGTTTTCGGCTGCGCGAAGCGGGGGTTGACCGCGCCACCATCGGCTACCTCAGTTGGGTGGGCCTGGCCTATGGTTTTAAATGGTGCTGGGCGCCCTTGGTGGACCGTTTGCCGCTGCCCATTCTGACGGCGCGCTTGGGCCGCCGCCGCGCTTGGCTGCTGCTGTCACAGGTGATGGTGGTGGTGGGCTTGGTGGGCATGGCGCTGGCCGACCCGCGCGCCAGCCTGATGCCGCTGGTGGCCTGCGCGCTACTGGTGGCGTTTGCCAGTGCGACGCAAGACATTGCGCTGGATGCGTATCGCATCGAATCGGCTGACAGCCAACGCCAGGCTGCCTTGGCCGCCACCTACCAAACCGGCTACCGCGTGGCCATGATTTGGGCAGGCGCTGGGGCGTTGTGGCTGGCCGCGCGGGCCGAAGGCGGTCTGTTTGGTGACATCGGCCAGGGCTCACCCCAAGCGGCTTGGTTGGTGGCCTATGGCGTGATGGCCGGCTGCATGTTGGTGGGCATGGTCACTGTGCTGTTTTCGCCTGAACCGCAGGCCGTGCCGCTGCCGCCCACCCGCAATGCGGCCGAATGGCTGCAGCAAGCCGTGGTCGCGCCGTTTGCAGACTTTTTGGGCCGCTACCGCTGGCATGCGGTATTGCTGCTGGCCCTGATTGGCGTGTACCGCATCAGCGACGTGGTGATGGGCATCATGGCCAACCCGTTTTATGTGGACATGGGCTACACCAAAGACCAGGTGGCGGCGGTCAGCAAGGTGTACGGCGTCATCATGACTTTGGTCGGCGCTTTTGTGGGCGGCGTGCTGGCCATGCGCTTGGGCGTGATGCGGGTGCTGATGTTGGGCGCGGTGCTGTCAGCGGCCAGCAACTTGCTGTTTGCCTGGCTGGCTGGCGTGGGCCACAACCTGCAGGCGCTGGTGTGGGTGATTTCGGCCGACAACCTGTCCGGCGGCATCGCGTCAGCGGCTTTTATCGCGTACCTAAGCAGCCTGACCAACGTGAAGTACTCGGCCACCCAGTACGCGCTGTTTTCGTCCTTCATGCTGCTGGCGCCCAAGTTCATCGCGGGCTTCAGCGGCGTGTTTGTGGATGCGTATGGCTACCCCCTATTCTTCATCGGTACCGCGCTGCTGGGCGTGCCAGTGCTGTTGTTGGTGGCGCTGGCCGCACGGGTGAAGGTGCGGGCTGACTAGATCCTTGATTGGGTGCATATCGGCCCGTCACGCCCTAGAAATGGGCGCAAACAGCTATCGTTTCTGTAGCAGGCGGCGTTGTAGTGACGCCTGCCCTTTACGCAGCTTTACCACCGCCTCGCTCTGTGTTGAACCTACCGTTGCACACTTGCGCCCATGGCTGAAACGACGGCGCTGCCCCCGGCGCATGAACGCATCTTGTTGATTGACGACGACGATCGGCTGGCCGCCATGGTGGCCAGTTTTTTGTCGGGCCACGGCTTGCAGGTGCACCACGCAGGCACCGCTGCGCAGGGGCTGACGGCCTTGCAGGCTGCCGGAGCTGGGGGGCCTGCGGTGCAAGCCATCGTGCTGGACTTGATGCTGCCTGACGCCAATGGGCTGGATGTGTGCCAGCGCATCCGCAGCTTGGCCCATCCAGTGGCCCAACTGCCCTTGCTCATGCTCACTGCCAAAGGTGACCCCATGGACCGCGTGCTGGGGCTGGAGCTGGGCGCAGATGACTACCTGCCCAAACCCTTTGAGCCGCGCGAGCTGCTGGCGCGCTTGCGGGCCCTGCTGCGTCGGTCTCGGCTGGCGGTGACGGAAGCGGCCAACCCAGCACCCCTGGCGGCCACCGCGGCCCAACAGCCCGAGCTGGTGTTTGGCAGCCTGCACATTGACCGCGATACCCGCAGCGTGACTCTGCAGCCGCCCGATGGCGGCGTGACAGTGTGCGAGCTGACGTCCTATCAATTTGACCTGTTGGTGGTGCTGGCCGAGCGCGCCGGCCGGGTGCTGACCCGCGAGCAAATCTTGGACGCCGCTCGGGGCCGGGAGCTAGAGGCCTTTGACCGCTCGATTGATGTGCACATTGGCCGCATTCGCGCCGCCATTGAAGCGGACGTGAAAAGCCCGCGCCGCATCCTGACGGTGCGCGGTGTGGGCTATGTGTTTGCGCGGCAACAAGACTGACGCCAGTGCGACCGCCAAGCACGCCATCTACCCCTTAAGGGCCTACCCATGCGCATGTCCCTGGCCCTCAAGATTTGGCTGGCAGTGGTGGCTGCAATCACCGTGGTGTCGATGGCCTTTGTCATCGTGGCGCGCCAGCAAACCCAGCCCCCGTCGCCCGCACGGGAAGTGCTGATTCGCAACGAGGCGGGCGAGATCATTGGTCAGTCTGACGGGCGACCGGTGCGCGTGCCCGGCCAGGGGCTGGAAATTGCCGTGCCGCTGCAAGGCGGCGGCACTTTGTATGTGCTGCTGCCCCCACGCCGAAGTGGCCCCGGCGAAGGGCCACCGCCTCCGCCCCCCTTCTTGGGCCCGCGCGCTGACCCCACCCGGCTGCTGTGGCTGCTGGGCCTGATTGCACTGGCCACCGCTGTGGCCACCTGGCCCATCGTGCGCGGCCTCACGCGCCGCCTAGACACCCTGCGCGAGGGCGTTGACCGCTGGGGTCAGGGCGACCTGCGCGCCCGCGTGGCGCTAGAAGGCACCGACGAGGCGGGCGAGTTGGCCCAACACTTCAACAGCGCAGCAGACCGCGTGGAAAGCTTGGTGGGCAGCCACCGCGCGCTGCTGGCCAATGCCTCGCATGAATTGCGCTCACCCCTGGCACGGCTGCGCATGGCGGTGGCGCTGCAGCAAACGCAGCCCAGCGAGGCCTTGCGCACCGAAGTGGACGCCAGCATTCGCGAACTGGATGCGCTGATTGACGAAATCCTGCTGGCCAGTCGCTTAAGCGCCAGCGAAGGCGGCGTCGCCCGGCTGCCGCGCGAAAGCGTTGATTGGGTGGGCATTGCCGCTGAAGAATGCGCCCGGCTGAGTGTGCCGCTTGATGTGCAGGGCTTGGGCGCCGACGAGCCCGTGCCGCTGATTGACGGCGTGCCGCGGCTGGCGCAGCGCTTGGTGCGCAACCTGCTCACCAACGCGGTGCGCCACGGCATTCCTGCAGGCCAAGGTGTGGGCGCTGACCCACTGATCGCAGGCGTGCAGGCTCACATCCAAGTGCAGCCGCAGGCTTTGGTACTGACGGTACGCGACCGTGGCCCCGGCATACCGCCTGATTTGCGCGAAGCCATTTTTGAGCCTTTTTTTCGCCTGCCCGGCCGCAGTGAACGCGACGGCAGCGTGGGCCTGGGCCTGGCCCTGGTGCGCTCTATTGCCCAAGAGCACGGCGCCACGGTGCTGGCGCAAGACCCCGGCGATGGCGGGCCGGGTGTAGCGTTTGTGGTGACGCTGCCACGCTGAGCAGTGTGGCGGCCCTGTCGTTGCAGATCGTCAGTCTTCTTTGGTCATCTTGGCGCGCCGCGCAATCGGCCAATCCCAGGGCTTGAGCTTGGGTGCCAGGGCGCGGGTGGTGGCTACCACGTGCTCAATTTCAGCATCCGTCAGGCCTGCTTGCAGGGTCAGGCGCACCAGCGCGCGGTTGCGGCTGGTGGCGGGCGCACAGAACAAGGCGCCGTGTACGTCGTGGGCTTCCAGCGCGTCGCGCAAGGCGATGGTGTCGGTTTCGCTGCCTGCTTCCAGCGCAATGATCTGCTGGCTGCCGTTGAAGACGGGGTAGCCCTGCTCCATCAGCGCGCTGCGCATCTGCCGTGTGTGGCGGCGCAGGCGGGCCCGGGCGTCGTCACTGGTCTTGACCACTTCCAGCGTGGCTTGCAAGGCGGCCACTTCATGCGGCAGCAAGGCAGAGCTGAAGATGTTGGGAAAACTTTCGCCCATCACATACAGCTTCATTTCTTTGGGCACCGTAAAGAAGCCCGCGCGGCCCGCAAAGCCTTTGGCCAAGCTGGCGGTAATGAAGTGCACCCGATGGGTCAACTCCAACTCGGCGCACAGCCCGGCGCCCTGCGGCCCGTGGGTGGCCAGCGAATGCGATTCGTCGACCAAGATCATGCAGTTGTGGCGCTCGGCCACGCTCACCATGGCGGTCAGTGGCGCCATGGCGCCGGTGGTGCTGTAGACCGAATCAATGATCACCAGGCCTGCGCCTTGGCGTTTGACCATGCGCTCTAGGTGCTCAGGGTCGTTGTGGCGAAACGCGTAGCCCGTGGCGCCGCTGGCGCGGACACCTTCCCACAGGCTGGTGTGGGCCATGGTGTCCACATAGACGGGGGTGCGCGGGTCGGCCACGGCTTGCAGCAAGCCCACATTGGCGCAATAGCCTGACTGGCACAGGTGGCCGTCGGTCTTGCCCAAAAAAGCGGCTAGATCGCGTTCAAAACGGCGGGTGGGCGTGTCGTCGTTCATGAACACGGCCGACTGAATCACGGCCTGATTGCCGGTGCGCAAGCTATCCACCTGGGCTTGCACGATGGCCGGGTGGCCCGACAGCGACAGATAGTCGTTGCCGTCCAGCCGCACCGCGTTGGGCCCTGGCGTTTTGCCAAACATGATGAAGCGCTCGTCCCAGTTGCTTTTCCAACGGGTGACAAAGTCGCGGTCAATGCGCCGATTCAGGTGTGCGCTGATCGGCGGATCGGTGGACACCGCGGCGGGGTTTTCGCGCAAAGCTTGCATGTCCAGGGCTCTCCTGTGGTCTGTTTCGTTGTCGTTCAGCGCCCGCCAAAAACCGGGCACCGGTTGCCAAAACGTCGCGCCAACGGTCGGTGTATCGGGGCTGAGCCCCCTGCATTGCCGTCTTGTTGCGCGACCAGGTGATAGTGCGATCACCCGCGTGAGGCAGTGCCCGGAAAAAGGGGGGGCAATGGCTGCCTAGTCGCCTGACCGGGCTGCGGGCAGGGTCTGATTTTTGGGTTATTGGTCTGCGCAAAACCTCAATCGGGGCAGTGCCCGGCCGCCCGCGCTACGATTGACGTAACGTCAATTGGCCGCAGCCACCGTTTGAGTGAGCGCAGCACGACGGTGGAGACCCCATCACCATGACCCAGCTGTTTGCCGACTACCAAGCCCTGGCCCAATACCGCCCCACGCACAAGGTGCGGTTTGTGACAGCGGCCAGCCTGTTTGACGGGCATGACGCGTCCATCAACATCATGCGGCGCATCTTGATGGGCATGGGGGTCGAGGTGGTGCACTTGGGGCACAACCGCAGCGTGGACGATGTAGTCACCGCCGCCATTCATGAAGACGTGCAGGGGATTGCCGTTAGCAGCTACCAGGGTGGCCACGTCGAATACTTCAAATACATGGTGCAACTGCTGCGCGAGCGCGGCGCGGGGCATATCCAGGTGTTTGGCGGCGGCGGTGGCGTGATCGTGCCCGCCGAGATTGCCGACCTTGCCGCTGCAGGCGTGCGCATCTTTAGCCCCGAAGACGGCCAGCGCATGGGCCTGGCCGGGATGATTGGCGAGATGGTCATGCGCTGTGACCGCGCCATGTCCGGCCGCGCGGCGCAGTCGACTGCAGAGCTGCAAGGCCACAGCGTCGCCGCGTGGAGCGCCTTGGCGGCCACACTCACTGATATCGAAGCCCGCCAAGCTCCAGGCTTTGAATCAAAAACGCCGCTTGCGCCCTATTTGTCAGCCCAAGCAGCTACAAAAAGCGTAGCAACCATTGGCATCACCGGTACGGGCGGCGCAGGCAAATCCAGCCTGACCGATGAGCTCATTCGGCGCCTGCGGCTGGACAACGGCGACAGCCTGCACATCGCCGTCATCAGCATCGACCCCAGCCGTCGCAAAAGTGGCGGCGCGCTCTTGGGCGACCGCATCCGCATGAACGCCATTGCGCCCTGGCAAGGTGGGGCCCGGGTGTTTTTGCGCAGCATGGCCACCCGCGAGGCGGGCAGTGAAATCACCGCCGCACTGCCCAGCGTGATTGCCGCGTGCAAGGTGGCGGGCTTTGATCTGATCGTGGTGGAAACCAGCGGCATCGGCCAGGGCGACGCGGCCATCGTGCCGCATGTGGATGTACCGGTGTATGTGATGACGCCTGAGTTTGGCGCTGCCAGCCAGCTCGAAAAAATCGACATGCTCGACTTTGCCGAGCTGGTGGCCATCAACAAGTTTGACCGCAAGGGCGCAGCTGATGCCTTGCGCGACGTGGCCAAACAAATGCAGCGCAACCGCGAAGCCTGGACCCTGCGGCCGGAGCAAATGCCGGTGTTCGGCACCATGGCCGCGCGCTTCAATGACGACGGCGTCACCGCGCTTTACCAAGCGCTTAAGCCACGTCTGCGTGAGCTGGGCGTGCCTTTGGCCCCTGAGGGCCGCTTGCCTGCGGTGGATGTGCGTCACAGCAGCAACCTGCACGCCATCGTGCCGCCCGCGCGCAGCCGCTACTTGGCCGAAATCTCCGACACGGTGCGCGGCTACAAACGCCACGCCGCTACGCAGGCTGACTTGGCCCGCCAAGCCCAGCAACTGCGCGCCACCGCCGCCATGCTGCAAACCGACAAACCCGAGCGCCACCGCGCCATGGAAGCCGTCGTTGACTTGGCTGAGCAGCGCGAAGCGCGTTTGGGCGCACCTGAGAAAAAGCTCTTGGCCCAATGGGACGACCTGCAGCGCGCCTATGCCGGTGACGAATACGTGGTGAAGATCCGCGACAAAGAAATCCGCACCCAGCTCACGCACACCAGCTTGTCAGGCACCAAGATCCGCAAGGTGGTGCTGCCCCAGTGGGCCGACCACGGCGAGCGCCTGCGCTGGCTGATGCTGGACAACGTGCCCGGCAGCTTTCCCTTTACCGCCGGTGTGTTTGCCTTCAAACGCGAAGGTGAAGACCCCACCCGCATGTTTGCCGGTGAAGGCGATGCGTTTCGCACCAACCGCCGCTTCAAAGTCGTCAGTGAAGGCATGCCCGCCAAGCGGCTGTCCACCGCATTTGATTCAGTCACCCTGTACGGTGCGGATCCCGACTTGCGCCCCGACATCTACGGCAAAGTGGGCAACAGCGGCGTGAGCATTGCCACGCTGGACGACATGAAAGTGCTGTACGACGGCTTTGATTTGTGCAGCCCCAGCACCAGCGTCAGCATGACCATCAATGGCCCTGCGCCCAGCATCTTGGCCATGTTCATGAACACCGCCATTGATCAACAACTGGCCCGGTTTGAAGCCGACAACGGCCGCGCGCCCACGGCCGATGAAGAAGCCAAGATCCGCGCTTGGACGCTGGCCAATGTGCGCGGCACGGTGCAGGCCGACATCTTGAAAGAAGACCAGGGCCAAAACACCTGCATCTTCAGCACCGAATTCAGCCTGAAGGTGATGGGCGACATCGCCGAATTTTTTGTGCACCACGACGTGCGCAACTTCTACAGCGTGTCTATCAGCGGCTATCACATCGCTGAAGCGGGTGCCAACCCCATCAGCCAACTGGCCTTCACGCTATCCAACGGCTTCACTTTTGTGGAGGCGTATCTGGCGCGGGGCATGCACATTGATGACTTTGCGCCCAACTTAAGCTTTTTCTTTAGCAACGGCATGGACCCGGAATACACCGTGCTGGGCCGAGTGGCGCGGCGCATTTGGGCCGTGGCCATGCGCGAGAAGTACGGCGCCAATGAGCGCAGCCAAAAGCTCAAATACCACGTGCAGACCAGCGGGCGCAGCCTGCATGCGCAGGAGATTGCCTTTAACGATATCCGCACCACGCTGCAGGCCCTGATTGCCATTTACGACAACTGCAACAGCCTGCACACCAACGCGTATGACGAAGCCATCACCACGCCCACTGAAGAGTCGGTGCGGCGCGCCATGGCCATCCAACTCATCATCAACCGCGAATGGGGCCTGGCCAAAAACGAAAACCCCAACCAAGGCGCGTTTGTGATTGATGAGCTGACCGAGTTGGTCGAAGAAGCGGTGTTGGCTGAATTCGAAAAAATCGCTGAGCGCGGCGGCGTGTTGGGCGCCATGGAAACCGGCTACCAGCGCGGCAAGATTCAAGACGAATCCATGCACTACGAAATGCTCAAGCACACCGGCGAGCTGCCCATCATTGGCGTGAACACCTTCCGATCCGCCACCGGCAGCGCCATGCCGCAAACGGTGGAGTTAGCCCGCAGCACCGATGAAGAAAAGCAAAGCCAACTGCAGCGCCTGGGCGACTTCCATGCCCGCCATGCGGCGCAGTCAGGCGCCATGCTCAAGCGGCTACAACAAGCCGTGATCGACAACCACAATGTGTTTGAGGTGCTGATGCAGGCGGTGCGCGTATGCAGCCTGGGCCAGATCACCGCCGCGCTGTTTGAGGTGGGCGGGCAGTATCGGCGCAATGTGTAGGTGTGGCCGACGTTCGCTACAAAAAAAGTAGCTGTATCGGCCCATTTTTAGGGCCCAAGCGGTGCATTCGCCGCTGATTAACGGTATGCGGTAGCGCGGTGCGTGGCCGTACTCTTGGGGCTAGCTGATGTCGCGCGCCAAGCGCAAACCACTGAACTGCCAGCGCGCCTCTGGCGGAAAAAAGTTGCGATAACTGGAGCGCGAATGTCCCACTGGCGTAGCGATTGAACTGCCGCGCAGCACCATCTGGTTGACCATGAACTTGGCGTTGTATTCGCCGACTGCGCCGCCCCACGGGCGAAAGCCGGGGTAGGGGCTGTAGGCGCTAGCGGTCCATTGCCAGCGCTGGCCGAACAGGTCATGCAATTGCCTGGGCTGGGTGCTGGCGGCATGCTCCCATTCGGCTTCAGTGGGTAAGCGGGCATTGGCCCAGCGGGCGTAAGCATCGGCCTCATACCAACTGATGTGGCACACCGGCTGTTGGGGCAGCAGCGGCTGCGGGCCGTACAGCGTGAACACCGTCCAGGCCTGGCCGTGGTGGCGCCAGTACAAAGGCGCGGTGATTCGCTGGCGCTGCACCCAATCCCAACCGGCGCTGGCCCACCATCGGGCTTGCTCGTAGCCACCGTCGTCCACAAAGGCGCACCACTGCGCTTGGGAGACGAGTGGGGTGGCCAACTCAAAGGGCTGCAGCCATTGGCGGTGGCGCGGCATTTCGTTGTCAAACGCAAAGCCGCCGTCACCGTGGCCCACGTCGACCAAGCCGCCGTTAAAGGTCTGCCACGGCGTCGTTGCAGAGGGTTCCTGATCGGCAGGCGGGGTCGCAGGGTGGGTAGTCAGCCAAGCGGGGTTCAGCGGGCTTTGCGCAAACAAGTGCAGCCCGTCGGTCTGCATCAGCTCTTGGTGCTGCTGCTCGTGCTGCAGGCCCAGCTCGATGGTGTCGGCCACTGTGGCGGCCAGTGGGGAGCTCAGTAGCTTGGCAAGCCTCGCGTCCACCTGGTCGCGCCAGGCCCGCACCTCGGCCAGACTTGGGCGGGTGATCAGCCCGCGCTCGGGTCGGGGGTGTTGTTCCCCCACGCCTTGGTAGTAGCTGTTAAACAGCACCCGAAAGGCGGGATGGAACGGGGTGTAGCCCGGCTCGTGGGGTTCCAGCACAAAGGTTTCAAAGAACCAGGTGGTGTGGGCGAAATGCCATTTGAGCGGGCTGGCGTCGGCCATGCTTTGCACTTGGCAATCGGCTTCGCTCAAGCCATCGACCAAGTGCACGGTGTGCTGGCGCACATGGGCCAGGCGCTTCTGTAGATCGCCAACGGATGCGTTCATGGGCCGCAGACTAACCGCGCCAAGCAGCGAGCCAGCGACAAACGGTAAGCCCGGTGGCCGCTTCAGGCGCGTGGGGGTGCTGCTTCACCTAGCAGCCGGGCGAGCAAGCGCTCAAGCTCGCCAAAGTCGGGTTGCCCCACGTAGCGTTTGACGATTTCGCTGCGCCGGTTCACCACAAACGTAGTGGGCGTGAGCTTGACATCGCCCCACACGCGCGCCACGGCGCCGGTGTTGTCAATGGCCACTTCAAACGGCAGTTTGCGGGTTTCGGCAAAGTTCACCACGTAGGCGGGGGGGTCGTAGCTCATAGCCACAGCCAGCAGGCTCAAACCCTGCGGGTGCAGCTTGTCGTGCAGGGCCACGAGCTGGGGCATTTCGGCCACACAGGTGGTGCAGCTGGTGGCCCAAAAATTGACCAGCATCACCCGCCCCGCGTAGTCCGCAGTCTGGCGAGTTTGGCCGTTGAGCAGCACGTAGCTGGCTATAGGCGCCGCGGGCGTGGTGCTTTGGTCAAACCACCACCAGGCGGCGCCGGCCGTGGCCACGGCAGCACCTGCTGCCAAGGCGCCACGGCGGCTGGGGCTGGCGGGTTTGGCGGGGGATGTGGGCCCTTGCGAGGCGGATTGAGGCGAGGCGTCGGTCATAGCAGGCCATAGTGTCGCGGCACCGGTGGGATTGCGCCGTGGCCCACAGGTTCCCGCCCGCCAAGGCCACGGGTATTGGCTGCACCAGGTGTGGTGCGGCTCAGCAGGAAATCAGCCGCTTTTGGCCAATTCAAGTAGCAACACCTGGGGCAACTGCACCCGCACCGAGCTGCGGGTGACTCGGTTGGAGTTGTCGGCCAGCCAGCTCGACATGGCCAAGGTGTTGGTGTCGTCTTCAATCTCGACGGTGGGCAGCCGTGGGTCTTCTGCATGCACTTGGGCCAGCCAAGCCGTGAGGTCGGTTCCGTGCAGACGCCGATCCATCACGATCACATGGGCGCGCACCACCGCAAACTGGTTGCGGGCCCGCTCCACCGATTCAACCCAGGAAAACGGCAGCGCCATGTTGGAGCACACGTCGCTGACCTCACGCGCCAGCGAATCGTCGGGCGTAATCAGCAGCACCGGGTGACCTGACAGCGAACGTGATTCGCTGGCGATCCAGGAATCGGTGCCGAATTCGGTCTCTGGCGCCGGGGTCATGGTTTCTTCAAGCTGGCGCACAGTGCGCGGCAGCTCTAGCGACAACTCAGCGCCGTCCGGGTCTTGGGTGCGTTGCACTTTGACGCCGGTGTGCAGGGCTACTTCGCCCAACAAATGCCAGGCCAGGGTGTCGAATTCGTCGTGTTCAAAGCCGCCAATGGGCCGCGCCGGGCGGTTGCTGCGCATGGTGAGCCAACCTGATTCGGGCCAGCCTTTCACGTCCAGGCTGACCACCAGGCGATGGCTTTGTGAGCACACGCAATCGATGGCGGCTTCAATCAGACTGGCCAGCAGGCCCGGGTCAATGATGATTTCAACTTTTTTAAGCTGCTGCTGCAGCTCAATGCCGCGCTGATAGAAGAAGGGCGAGCGTTCAGCCAGCGCTTGGCGCAACACGCCGTCGAGCGACAGGCGTTCGTGGCTTTCGCGCAACTTGCCGCGGGCCAAACGGGCCAGTTGTTGCGCTTGCATCGTCAAGCGGCGGGCGTTGTCAATGGACGCGCCCAGCTCATGCACCTGGGCGCGCGAGATCTTGCCAGTGCTCATCAAGGTCTGCACCAGGCGCTGCATATCGGCCAGGGGCTCAGACAGCTGCATGCCGATGGAGCCCGCCAAGTCGTAGTTGCGCCTGCTGCGCGGACGGCCGTCGGCCCACTGCGCGGCGCCGAGTTCGGCGGGCTGTGTGGCGGTGTCTTGGGGGCCGTCGTCCATGGCGACTACATCAACTCGAGGCAGGTGGGGTGTGACAAATATCGCAAAACAGCAAGCCTACACGCAATGCTGACCTATCGGATGCATGTTTGCTGCATTGAAGGGCTACTCGTTCCAACTATAAAAACCATAGCGGTCTACGCTGACGGGTAGTCGCTAGCGCCAGCGCCAAGCGCCCTGCCGTGCACCAAAAAAGATCGGCCATAACAAGGCAGCGTGCCGAAGCGGATTCACTCTCCCCGGGCGCCGAGCCAGTCGCGCAACACGGCGTCGGTGTGTTCGCCCAAACGCGGCGGCGGCAGGCCACCGTTGCGGGGGCCGAGCACCGGGGTTTGGCTCATCTTGATGGGGCTGGCCACCAAGGGCAGTGCGGGTTGCAGCGGGTGGGCCCACTGCTGCACCATCTGGCGCTGTTGCACGTGCGGATCGGCAAACACCTCGTCGAGCCGATTGATGGCGCCGCAAGGCACTTTGGCGGCTTCTAGCGCGGGCAGCCATTGGGCTTTGGTGCGTTGGCGCAGCAGCGCCTCTAGCAAGGGTTCTAGCTCTGCGCGGTTTCGCACGCGGTCGGCGTTGCGGCCGTAACGCGGGTCATTCGCCAGATCGGCGCGGCCTGCCACTTCGCAGAACTTGCGGAACTGGCCGTCATTGCCCACAGCCAAGATTAGGTGGTCTTTGGCGTCGGCGGGGGCACCGCTGGGCGGCGCCACTTCAAACACCCGATAGGGCACGATGTTTTGGTGCGCATTGCCTGCCCGCCCAGGCACCTGGCCGCTGACCAGATAGTTGGCGCCCAGGTTGGCCAGCATGGCCACCTGGGTGTCCAACAAGGCCATGTCGATGTGCTGGCCGATGCCAGTGGCCTGGGCGTGGCGCAGCGCCGCCAAGATGGCCACGCAGCCGTACAGCCCCGTGAACAAATCCGCCACGGCCACACCCACTTTCTGTGGGCCGCCGCCCAAGTCGTCGCGCTCGCCAGTGATGCTCATCAGCCCGCCCATGCCCTGCACCGCATAGTCGTAGCCCGCGCGCTCGGCGTAGGGCCCGGTTTGGCCAAATCCGGTGATGCTGCAGATCACCAAAGCAGGGTTTAGCGCCAACAAACTCGGGGCGTCCAAGCCATAGCGAGCCATATCGCCCACTTTGAAGTTCTCCACCACCACATGCGCTTTGGATGCCAAATCGCGAATCAGCGCTTGCCCCTCGGGCGTGGCCAAGTCGCAGGTGATGGAGCGCTTGTTGCGATTAGCGCCCAGGTAGTAAGCCGATTCGGCGCTGGGCTGGCCTTGGGCGTCGGGCAAAAACGGAGGGCCCCAGGCCCGGGTGTCGTCGCCAGCGCCTGGGCGCTCGACCTTAACGACATCGGCGCCCAAGTCAGCCAGCGTCTGGGTGCACCAGGGCCCGGCCAGAACACGGGACAAATCAAGCACACGGATACCGTGCAGGCTGCTGGGGGCTGGGGTTTGCATAAAGGCAATTGTGTCGCGCCTATCATGGGCGCATGTGGAGCAAGTGGTTCTGGCGCACCCCGCGTGGGTGCGCTTTCATTTGGGTGGCCCCGGTGCTGGCGGTGCTGGCGCTTGGGGCTTGTTCGCCCACCTTTGATTGGCGCGACACCCGCATCGACGGTCACCGCTTGTTGGCGCTGCTGCCCTGCAAAGCCGACCGCGCCCAGCGCGAAGTGCCGGTGGGCGATCAGCAACGTGCGCTGCAAATGGTGGGCTGCAAGGTGGGGGTGCGCACCTTTGCGCTGTCGGCGGTGCGGCTGACCGAGCCAGGTGCCGCGCCCCAGGCGCTGCAGGGCTGGCAGCGCGCCGCCGTGCAGGGCTGGGGTTTGGATTCAGCAGCCGCGCCTGCTGCCAGCTTGAAGCCATTTGTGCCGCAGGGGGCCCTGGCTTTGCCGGCCAGCCAGCGCGGCACCTGGGTGCGAGCGGGTGCCGAGCCGCTGCGGGTCGACGCCGCCTGGTTTGCGCGCGCCGATGCACAAGGCCTGGCGCTGTACCACGCGGTGGTGCTGTCACCGGGCAAGGCGGGCGGCGGCTCGGTGCCCACCGATGCCGCAACCGAAGACGCCATCCAAACCTTTTTTTCCAACCTGAGGTTTGAATGACCCGGGCAGCCCCGCCCGACGCTGCCAGCGATTTGTTGCCTCAGCGCACCGCCGTCGCCGTCTTTCTGGCTTTTGCGGCGGCGTACTTTTTGTCGGCGGTGATCCGCGCCATTACCGCCACCTTGTCTCCTACTTTGACGGCCGAGCTCAATCTGTCGGCCAATCAACTCGGCCTGTTGGCAGGCGGGTACTTCTTGGGTTTTGCAGCCGCGCAGCTGCCGCTGGGCCGCGCGCTAGATCGGCTGGGCCCCAAGCGGGTGATTTTGGTTTTGCTGGCGGTGGCCGTGCTGGCGTGTCTTGCGTTTGCTTGGGCCACCCGTTTTGAAGGGCTGCTGCTGGCGCGTTTTTTGTGCGGCGTGGGCTTAAGCGCGTGTTTGATGGCGCCGCTGACTGGCTACCGACGCTGGCTGCCCGCACATGCGCAGTTGCGCGCCAATTCATGGATGTTGATGACGGGCTCGCTGGGCATGTTGATGTCTACCCTGCCGGTGCAGTGGCTGCTGCCTTTGGTGGGTTGGCGCTGGATGTTTGTGGGGCTGGGCGCCGGGGTGTTGTTGTCGATGGCGGTGATCGCGGTGCAGGTGCCGCGGTGGCGTGCGGCGCTGCAGGCTGGGGGCCAGGTTGATTCGACTGTGCCCCAACTCCCCGCCATGGGCTACCGGCAGATCGCGGCGCATCCGTACTTTGTGCGCACCGCGCCCATGGCGTTTGTGACCTATGGCGGGCTGGTGGCCATCCAAACTCTGTGGGCAGGACCGTGGATGACGCAGGTGGCGGGCTACAGCGCCGAGCAGGCGGCGGCCGGGTTGTTTGGTATCAACGCATGCATGCTGCTGGCGTTTTGGGCTTGGGGTTTGCTGACCCCGCGTTTGCTGGCCAAGGGCTTGACTGTCAACCGCTTGATGGCCAGCGGTGTACCTTGGAGTTTTGTGCCGCTAGCTATTCTTTTGATAGCGCCTAGCGCAACCCAGCCGGGCGCTGCAGCCTTGTTGGCTTTGTATTGCGTGCTGACCACCTTTGTGTCCTTGTCGCAGCCCGCCGTGGCCCAGGCCTTTGCCAGCGAAGTGGCGGGCCGGGTGTTGTCAGCGTTTAACCTGGCCATCTTTGCGGGCGTGTTCTGCATGCAGTGGGGCATCGGTCTGGTGATTGATGCGCTGCAGGCCTTGGGTGCCAGCCTCACCCAAGCGTTTCAGGGCGCCTTTGCGCTGTATTTGGTGCTGTCGGTGTGCAGCTGGGCTTTTTTTGTCTGGCGCGGCCCGACGACCACCGGGCCGGTGGGTTCGCATAATCACGCCCCATGAACGGCATCCTCATCATGGCCCACGCCCCGCTGGCGCATGCGCTGCGCCAATGCGCCCTGCATGTGTTTCCTGACTGCGGCCCCGCGGTGACAGCGGTCGACGTGCAGCCCAATATGCCGCCCGAAGAAACCTTGGCCATGGCGCGCATCACCGCCGAGCAAATGAACACCCGGGGGCTGCTGGTGCTGACCGATGTGTTTGGCGCCACGCCGTGCAACGTGGCGCAGAAGCTGATCGATGGCCTCAATGCCAAGTTGGTCACGGGGGCCAACTTGCCGATGCTGCTGCGCACGGTGGGCCACCGGCATGAGTCACTGGACGCCCTGGTGGCGCGCGCTGTGGCAGGCGGCGCGCAGGGCGTGATGCAGGTGGCCCCGGTGGGGCAGCAAAACCAACAACGCAAACGGCATGATCAAAGCATCAACGACCATCAGCAATAAGCTCGGCTTGCACGCCCGCGCGTCGGCCAAGCTCACCAAGTTGGCGGGCAGCTTTCCGTGCGAGGTGTGGATCGCCCGCAACGGCCGCCGTGTCAATTGCAAAAGCATCATGGGCGTGATGATGTTGGCCGCAGGCATTGGCTCAGAGGTTGAGTTGGAAGCCGATGGCGAGCGCGAGCAAGAAGCTATTGATGCGCTGTTGGCGCTGATTGCGGACAAGTTTGGCGAGGGTGAATGACGTTCGGCCCCCACGCTCCCGCACTTCGTGTCGGTCGCTGCCCCCCGAGGGGGCGCGCTCCGGCCTTCGGGCGGCCGTGCGGCCTGCGCATGGGCCCCCACGCTCCCGCACTGCGTGTCGGTCGCGGCCCCGGCGACCGCGAGGTCGCCTTGCGGCTCCGGGGGCGCGCTCCGGCCTTCGGGCGGCCGGGCGGCCTGCGCATGGCCCCCCACGCTCCCGCGCAGCGGTCGGGCGCGGGTGGGTGAGCTGACATGACCTTCACCATCCACGGTTTGGCGGTGTCGCGGGGCACGGCCATTGGGCGGGCGGTGTTGGTGGCGTCCAGCCACGCCGATG
Organism: Comamonadaceae bacterium; assembly: GCA_013297985.1. Taxonomy (GTDB): domain Bacteria; phylum Pseudomonadota; class Gammaproteobacteria; order Burkholderiales; family Burkholderiaceae_C; genus JAAFIY01. The sequence goes on from JAAFIY010000041.1 coordinate 18,326, forward strand.
TGGCGCACTACTTCATCAAGCCTGATCAGGCGGCGGCTGAAGTCGATCGGCTGCGGGTGGCGCGCAATGCAGTGGTGGTGGAGCTGCAGCGGCTGCAGGCCGACTTGCCCCCCGATGCGCCGCCCGAGATTGACGCGGTGCTAGACGTGCACCTGATGCTGCTGGAAGACAAAGAGCTTGAAGCCGGTGTGCGCCATTGGATTGAAGAGCGGCTGTACAACGCCGAATGGGCGCTGACCACGCAGATGGAGCAGTTGTCGCGCCAATTTGACGAGATGGAAGACGCTTACCTGCGCGAGCGCAAGGCCGACTTTGAACAAGTGGTTGAACGCGTCTTGCGGCAAATGAAAGGCGCCACCTCACCCATTGCTGCGCCGCCCCCGGCGCGCAAACGTGGCGCGGCTCAGGGCGATTTGCAGTTAGACGACACCTTGGACGTGCCACTGATTTTGGTGGCCCATGATTTGTCGCCCGCTGACATGCTGCAGTTCAAGCAAAGCGTGTTTGCGGGCTTCATCACCGATGTAGGTGGCAAGACCAGCCACACGGCCATCGTCGCCCGCAGCATGGATATTCCAGCGGTGGTGGGCGCGCGCAGCGCCAGCCAATTGGTGCGACAAGACGATTGGGTGGTGATCGACGGCGAAACCGGCGTGGTGATCGTCTCGCCTTCGCCGATTTTGTTGGCCGAATACGGCTTCAAGCAGCGCCAGGGCGAGCTCGAACGGCAACGCCTGGGGCGGCTCAAAAACACCCCCGCCATCACGCTGGACGGGCAGCGCATTGAGCTGCTGGCCAACATCGAATTGCCCGAAGACACCGGCCCCGCAGTGGCGGGCGGCGCCATGGGCGTGGGGCTGTTTCGCAGCGAATTTTTGTTCATGGGCCGCAGCGGCCATTTGCCCGATGAAAACGAACAGTTCGACGCCTACCGTCGCGCTGTGGCGGGCATGGGTGGTTTGCCGGTGACCATTCGCACCATCGATGTGGGGGCCGACAAACCCCTGAACGAGCACACCGAGCGCGACGCCGCCCACCTGAACCCCGCCCTGGGCCTGCGCGCCATTCGCTGGAGTTTGGCCGAGCCCGCGATGTTTCTCACCCAACTGCGGGCCATTTTGCGGGCGGCGGCCACCGGGCCGGTGCAGCTGCTAGTGCCCATGCTGGCGCATGCCAGCGAAATCAAGCAGACCCTGCAGTTGGTGCAAGCCGCGCGCGCTGACCTTGACCGCCAAGGCCTGCCTTATGGCCCCGTAAAGCTGGGCGCGATGATTGAAATTCCTGCAGCGGCGCTGGTGCTGCCCCTTTTTTTAAAGCACTTTGATTTCTTGTCGATTGGCACCAACGACCTGATTCAGTACACGCTGGCCATCGACCGCGCCGACGAGTCGGTGGCGCATTTGTACGACCCGCTGCACCCAGCCGTGCTGCGCCTGGTGCGCGAGACCATCGCTGCCGGTGCCGCAGCAGGCAAGCCGGTGTGTGTATGCGGCGAAATGGCGGGCGACCCAGCGCTCACGCGGCTGCTGCTGGGCCTTGGCCTGCGCAGTTTTTCGATGCACCCGAGCCAAATCTTGGCGGTTAAGCAAGCGGTGTTGCGCAGCGACACCAGCAAGCTGCAGGCCTGGGCTGAAACGGTACTCGTGGCTGATGAACCGGCCACTTTGGTGTACACCTAAGCTCAGTTTTCATCACCCACAAATAACCTGTGAATAACAAGCCAACTGCCGCCGCAGCCGCGCTGGCCCTGTCTCTGATGGCCATCAGCGCCGCCCATGCCGGGCGCCCTTTGCAAACCGAAGATGCTGGCGTTATTGAAAGTGGCGCCTGCGAATGGGAAACCGCCACCGGGCAAAGCAAGCCGCGCAGCGGTCCGTCAGAACGGCAATTGGCCACCACGGTGCAGTGCGGCCTGCCCTGGCAGGCGCAAATTGGCGGCACTGTGGGCCGCACCAAAGTGGCCGCCGAGCGTGAATCCAACCGCGGCCTGGTCGGCAAAGTGCGCCTGTGGCCGCGCGGCGAAGATCAGCCTGAACGCGCCCTCACTCTGGCGGGCTCGCTGCTGCAAATCAAGCCGCCCAGCGGCCGTTTTGGCGATGTCGACAGCGGCGAAATCAAGCTGGTCTACAGCGGCGCTGTAGCCGAGGCCTGGACGGTGCATGCCAGCTTGGGCCATGCCCGTGAATCGGGTCAGGGCCTGCGGGCGCGCGCCACCACCTGGGGCTTGGCGCTGGAGCAAGAAGGCTTTGCTGCGTTGCCCGCGTTGGCGCCGATGTTTGAACTGCTCGGCAATGATCGCGACAGCCGCCCCGCCTGGAACGCGGGCCTGCGCCTCACCGCTATCAAAGACCGGCTGTGGCTGGATGTGTCGTATGGCCGCAGCTGGGTGTCACCCGACAAGCCCCGCTTGATCACCGCTGGTGTCAAATTGGATTTTTAGCCTCTAGCGCCCTTAAATAGGGCGTAAGCAGCTATTAAAGTTATAGCGAATGGCTCACGTGCTCACTGGCGGTTCAGCCCGCCAACACCCCGTGCGCTTGCTGATCAGCGTGGTAGCTGCTGCGCACCATGGCCCCCACCGCCGCGTGCTTGAAGCCCATCGCGTAAGCCTGCTCTTCAAACATCTTGAAGATGTCGGGGTGCACATAGCGGCGCACCGGTAGGTGGCTCATGGACGGGGCCAGGTATTGGCCGATGGTGAGCATGTCGATGTCGTGCGCGCGCATGTCGCGCATGGCTTGCAAGATCTCTTCATCTGTCTCACCCAGGCCCACCATCAGGCCGCTTTTGGTGGGCACGCTGGGGTTGAGCGCCTTGAACTTTTTCAACAAGTTCAGGCTGAAGGCGTAGTCGCTGCCGGGGCGGGCCTCTTTGTACAGACGCGGCACGGTTTCCAGGTTGTGGTTCATCACATCGGGCGGTGCGGCGCACAGGATTTGCAAGGCGCGGTCATCGCGGCCACGGAAGTCGGGCACCAGTACCTCGATGGTGGTGGTGGGTGAGAGCTCTCGGGTCTTTTCGATACAGGCCACAAAGTGCCCAGCGCCGCCGTCGCGCAAATCGTCGCGGTCCACGCTGGTGATGACCACATAGTTGAGCTTGAGCGCAGCAATTGTTTTGGCCAAGTTCATCGGCTCATCGGCGTCCAGCGGATCAGGCCTGCCGTGGCCCACGTCGCAAAAAGGGCAGCGGCGGGTGCACTTGTCACCCATGATCATGAAAGTAGCGGTGCCCTTGCCAAAGCATTCGCCAATGTTGGGGCAGCTGGCTTCTTCGCACACGGTGTGCAGCTTGTGCTCACGCAGGATCTGCTTGATCTCATAAAAGCGCGTGCTGGGGCTGCCCGCTTTGACGCGAATCCAATCGGGCTTTTTGAGCACCTCAGCGGCCTGCACCTTGATGGGAATGCGCGACAGCTTGGCCCCCGCCTTTTGCTTGGCCAGCGGGTTGTAGCTGTCAGGGCTTTGCGCGTCGCGCACAACGTCTTGGGTGGGCATGTGAGAGGTTCCGGTAGAGCTGTGGGCTCGGGGCTTAGGGCTCAAGCAAAGTGCACAGATGGTGCGCCAGTCGGTCGGCTACCGCAGCAGGTGTGGCGTTGACGCCGATTGTCGCCAAGTCCACCGTTTGCAAGCCTTGATATCCACAAGGGTTGATGCGTGAAAAGGGCTCAAGGTTCATGGCCACGTTGAGGCTCAGGCCGTGATAGGTGCAGTGGCGCGCCACCTTGATACCCAGGGCTGCGATCTTGCCTAGGCGTTCGGGCGCATTTGGCGCGCCGAGTTGTTCGCTGCCAAAGCCATCGGCCAAGCGGGTGTGCTTGTGTGGGTCGTCCAAGCGCACATAAATGCCCGGCGCCCCCCGCACCCGGTGGCCCACCACCTGCCAATCGGCCAGGGTGCGCAGCGTGGCTTCTTCCAAGCGGTAGACGTATTCCTTCACAAAGTAGCCCGCCCGGCGCAAATCCAGCAGCGGGTAGGCCACCACTTGGCCCGGGCCGTGATACGTGACTTGCCCACCCCGGTCGGTGGCAACTAGCGGGATGTCGCCAGCGGCCAAGACATGTTCAGCCCGGCCCGCCAGGCCTTGGGTAAAAGTGGGTGGATGCTCACAAATCCATAGCGCGTTGGGCTGATCTGGTGGGCGCTGCAGAGCAAATTGCCGCATGGCTTGCCAAGTGGGCTCATACGGCACTTGGCCCAGGCGCTGCACGTCCCACATGGGGCAGGCTGGCGCTAAAGCACCACCTTGACCATGGGGTGCGTGGTCAGGGTGCGGTACAGCTCGTCGAGTTGCTCGCGGCTGGTGGCGGTGATGTTGAGCGTGATGCCTTGGTAGCGCCCCGCGCTGCTTTCGCGCAGCTCCACGCGGCTCATGTCAAAGCCCGGGTCAAATTGCTGCGCCACATGCACCATGGCGGCCACAAAGCCGTCTGCCTTCTGGCCCATGACTTTGATGGGGAAGACGCTGGGGTACTCAATCAGCGACGCGCGCTCAACGGGTGGCGATGCAGAGGGTTGCGGTGCGCCGGGCTGCGGAGCGGTGGATTCAGTCATGGCACGGGCGCACGTTCAGGCCACCACAGCCGCAGGCATGCCGCCAGTGGCCTTGGCTTCTTGGTACAGGGCGTGCAGTTGCGCGTACACCGGGCCGGGCTTGCCGTCGGCCACTGGCGCGCCGTCAAGCTGGGTGATGGCCAGCACTTCTTTGGTGGCCGACGAAAGCAGCAGCTCGTCAGCCGCCAGCACTTCGGCATGGCTGATACGGCGCAGCTCAAAGCGCAGGCCCGCTTGCTGGCACAGCCGCTCGATCAGGCCGTAGCGAATGCCTTCTAGCACCAGGTGATCTTTGGGCGCGCCCATCACCACGCCGTCTTTGACCACCCACACGTTGCTGGCGGCGGCTTCCGACAAATAGCCGTCGCGGAACATCACCGTTTCAAGTGCGCCCTCGTCGGCGCTAATCTGGCGGGCAAACACCGCGCCCAGCAGGCTCACGCTTTTGATGTGGCCCTTTTGCCAGCGGAAATCATCCGCGCTCACACAGGCCACGCCCTGGCTGCGCTGCGCTTGCGAGGGCGGCTTCATGGCCGTGACCATGGCGAACACCGTGGGGTCGATGTCGTTGTTCATCACATGGTCGCGCAGCGCCACGCCGCGGGTGACCTGGATGTAGACCAACTGATCGCTGGTGCCCAAAGCGGCGTCGCCTGCTGCGATCAAGTCAGCCACCACGTTCTTCCATTGGGCATCGGCCATGGGCGGCTTGATGCGCGTTTCAGCCAAGCTGCGGCCCAGGCGGGCCAGGTGCTCGGGCATGCAAAAGGGCCGACCGGCGTACACCGGCACCACTTCATACACGCCGTCGCCAAAGATAAAGCCGCGATCGAGCACGCTGATCTTGGCCTGGTCTAGGGTGGTGAAGCTGCCATTGAGGTAGCAGGGCCAAGCGGGAAGGGCAATTTGGCTCATGACAAAGAAGCTGAATTAGCGAAAGGCCGCACCTACGACAAGTGACCCATGGCTGAGGTTACACAGAGGTTCGATCAGCGGTGGCGCGGGCGCGCCCGGCGCTGCGCTGGCGCAGGCGCCAACGGGTGCGCAGCCACCAGCCTAGCTTGACCAGCACATAGCCCGCAGCCGCACCGCCCACGGCAAACAAACCCATGCCAAAAATGGCGGGCCAGCCAATGGCCACGATCCAGTCGGCCCAGCTGGCATCGGGCCCGGGCTTCACCGGCGGGGGCGCTTCCAGCACGAAGCTGCCCACACCGTGCGCCAAGTACAACCAAAAGCCAATGGTGAAGGGGTTGGTAACAAAGGTGATGGCGGCAGCCACCGGAATATTGGCCCGCCACCACACGCAGTGCGCAGCTGCGGCAATGATTTGCCCGACTGGGATCACAAACGCCCAAAAGGTGCCAATGGCCACACCACGGGCCACGGCTTCATGCTGGGCATGCCAGAGCTTGCGGTCGAGCAAGCGCGCCGCCAGCGGAGCCAGCCACGGATGGGCCGCCAGCTCCTCCCGACGCGGGAGCTGTGCCAAAAAACGGTCCAAAAGGGGGCGTGGCGTCATGCAAATAAAGAGCCGCAGTCAGTAACGGCCAACCGGCTATTGTCCGATGCCCGCGCTAAGACCATGCGTTGAACCTTGACTTGGCGCCAATCGCCAGTTTGGCAAGGGGCTTACCGCCGCGCGCGCACGCGGGGACGGGGACTAGCGCGCGGGGCTGCGGGCGGCCGTGCCTGGCCGAGGTGGATAGCGCCGGGTCTCGCCCACGGCCATCACATCAAAGTCTGCGGTGCTCAAGCCTGTTTGTTGGCGCGCCGCTGCGAGGTCTTTTGGGGGCTGATCCAGCGATTCATCGGTGAGGGTGAAGGTGCCCCAATGCACGCCAACGCTGCGCTTGGCGCCCAGGTCGCGGTGAATTTGCACCGCCTCTGCCGGGTTGACGTGCTGCTCTTTCATGAACCAGCGGGGCTCGTAGGCGCCCACGGCGATCAAGGCCATGTCAAATCCGCCACCCAGCGCGGGTGTCTGCCGTTCGGCGAACTTGTTGCGGGTGTCCACAAAGTCGCGGCTGTAGCCCGTGTCGCCGCTGAAATACCAATGAAAGTCATCGCCGAACACGGCGTAGCCGCCCCAGAGCGTTTGGCTACGGTCGCCCAGGCCGCGGGCCGACCAATGCTGCACAGGTGTCAACACCACTTCGAGCTGACGGCTGGGGGCTGCGATTGGCGTGACCTGCACAGCCGGGCGGGTGCTGCTGATGATTTGTACCCGGCCTTGCGCGTCGCGGGCCAGCTCGATACGGTCCCACCAATCGAGTTCGACCACACGGGTGATACCTCGGCGCTTCATCCAATCGGCCACGCCCAGCGGTACGACAAATATCGGCGCGCCATGCGGCGCGTCGGTGGCGGCCAACGCACGGATGCTGCTGTCGTCTAGGTGGTCATAGTGGTTGTGTGACAGCAGCACCACATCCAGCGCGGGCAACTGCGCCACCGTCAGGCCAGGCGGCTGGGCCCGCTTGGGGCCTGCAAAACTCAGCGGCGAGGCGCGCTCACCAAAGTGCGGGTCAGTCAAGGCGGTAAAGCCGCTGGCCTGCACCAGCATGGTGGAGTGGCCAATCCAGGTCAGCGTGGGCTGTTGCTGTGCTGCAGGCAGCTGCGCCCAGCCGCGAATGTCGGCCAAGTTGGCTTGCACCGTGGGCGTGGGCCGCTCAGGGGGCTTTGGCAGCCCGGCGCGCGCGGCCTCTAGGCGCCAGCGCAACAAGTCACTGAACGGTTTTTCAACCGTGGCAATGTAGGTGTTGCGAAAGCCTTCGGGCGTGTGATGCGGGCGCGATGCGTCGTAGTACGGATTCACGGATGAACAACCGGTAATGAAAAGCATGCCCGCGGCCACCAAGCCGCTTGCTGCGGCGCGGCGCCAAGAGGCGAACTCTGGATGGGAAGGGCGGCGTGAAAACGGCGTTGGCATGGGGCGGATCGAAGGCATTGGGCAGGGCTCTTCAAGGCCATTGTCGATGCGATGGGGTTACTACGTATAATCGTGGGCTTTGCTCTAAACGGGTCGGTGCAAACCGACGGGCGCTGCGCCAAGCTGGCTGCAGCGAGCGCCTGCTGGTTGGAGTGGCGAGGACTTTCCATGGAAAAGACTGCGCGTGTCGCTGGCTTTGTCGGCCCTCTTGACCGACACGAAAGCGAGCCCGTCAGGCTGACCGCCGAGGAGGCACAGGCCCTGCGGGCGCGCCAGCCGAGCTTGTCGCCCTGGTGGGTGGTGGGCATGCAAGCGCTGTTGGGTGGGGTGCTGGCCTTGGTGGTGTGGGGGGCGTCTGGTTCACCGACGCTGGGCATGTCTACGGGATACGGGGCATTGGCGGTGGTGGTTCCGGCTGCATTGGCGGCACGGGGCATGACAGGGCGCTTGTGGCGCTTGTCGCCCACCAACGCGGTGATGGGTTTTTTTGTGTGGGAGATGGTCAAGCTGGCGGCAAGTTTTGCCATGTTGGCCCTGGCTCCCCAGGTGGTGGTGGGCCTGAGCTGGCCTGCGTTGTTGCTGGGCTTGGTGGTCACCATGAAGGTGTACTGGCTCGCGCTGTTGGTGCAGCCACGCAGCAAAGCGGCACCTTCCAGCAAGGTGTAGGGCTATTGCAGCTGGGTCGTTGAGGGCAGTGCGGCAGAATGCCGCCGCGTTTTCGGTTCCAAAAAAGATGTTGTTGGGGTTTTGACATATGTCGGCGAGCGCAAACGGACCTACCGCTGGTGAATACATCGTTCACCACCTCGGCCATCTGCAGACATCCAAGCAGACGTCGGTGGTGGACTTCACCATCGTCAACTTGGATTCAGTGTTTTGGGCCACCCTGATCGGCATCGTCGGCTGCTGGCTCTTGTGGCTGGGAGCTCGCAAAGCCACTTCGGGGGTGCCGGGCCGTTTTCAAGCCGCCGTCGAAATGCTGGTGGAAATGGTGGACGGCCAGGCTAAGGGCATCGTGCACAGCGCTGAAAGCCGCAAGTTCGTAGCCCCCTTGGCCTTAACGGTGTTCGTCTGGATCATGCTGATGAACGCCATGGACCTGCTGCCCGTGGATTTGCTCCCCACCATCTGGCACAGCGTGGGTCCCGCCCTGGGCTTTAAGGACTACATGCGCGTGGTGCCCACGGCCGACTTGTCCATCACCATGGGCATGGCTCTGGCGGTGCTGCTGATTTGCCTGTACTACAACGTCAAAATCAAAGGCGCAGGTGGCTGGATTCATGAGCTGTTCACCGCCCCGTTTGGCGCCCACCCCCTGCTGTGGCCGGTGAACTTTGTCATGCAAATGATTGAGTTCTTGGCCAAGACTGTGTCGCACGGCATGCGGTTGTTCGGCAACATGTATGCGGGCGAACTGATCTTCTTTTTGATCGCCTTGATGGGTGGTGCCTGGTCGCTGTCGGCCACCGGCATCGGCTTGGCCATCGGCCACGTCATTGCCGGCACGGTGTGGGCCATCTTCCACATCTTGATCGTGGTGCTGCAGGCCTTCGTGTTCATGATGCTGACCCTGGTGTACATCGGGCAAGCCCATGACTCGCACTGATTCGGCCGCATTGGGTCAATCAGGCTGCAGCGCAGCTAAATAGGCCCGATGTAGCTATCTTTTTTATAGCGTTTGTTTTGTCCTCGTTTTTTTACCTCGTCCTCTAGGAGCAATCATGGAAGTAATTAGCTTTGTTGCCTTGGCCGCCGGCCTGATCATTGGTCTGGGCGCTGTTGGTGCATGTATCGGCATCGGCATCATGGGTAGCAAGTACCTGGAGTCGGCTGCGCGTCAGCCCGAACTGATGGGTGAACTACAAACCAAGATGTTCTTGCTGGCTGGCCTGATCGACGCCGCGTTCATTATCGGTACCGGTATTGCGCTGTGGTTTGCCACCGCCAACCCGTTCCTGGCCCAGATCGCCAACCTGCCGAAGTAATTCGCGACGCTGTTTTTGCCCCCTGGTTTGGGGCGAACGGCCCGTGCGCCTTGATCGTTTGGCGCTGCTGAGCCCGCCGCTCTTGGTCAGTCCCGCTATTTGGCCGGGTGCGCTTTTGGCACCCGGGGCATAAGGATCCATCGTGAATATCAACGCAACCCTGATCATCCAGATGATCGTGTTCCTGATCTTGGTCGGGTTCACGATGAAATACGTGTGGCCTCCGATTGCCACCGCGCTGGACGAGCGCGCCAAAAAAATCGCCGACGGTCTGGCTGCCGCCGACAAGGCCAAAGCCGATTTGGCTTCTGCCAACAAGCGGGTCGAAGAGGAATTGGCCAAGTCGCGCAACGAAGCCGCCACGCGCTTGGCTGAAGCCGAGCGCCGTGCCCAGTCCTTGATCGACGAAGCCAAAGGCCGCGCTGTCGAAGAAGGCAACAAGATCATTGCCGCTGCCAAGGTCGACGCCGAGCAGCAAGTGATCAAAGCCCGTGAAGCCCTGCGTGAGCAAGTGGCGGGCCTGGCCGTCAAGGGCGCAGAACAGATCTTGAAGCGTGAAGTCAACGCATCGGTCCATGCCGATCTGTTGGGCCGCCTCAAGGCTGAGCTGTGATCAGTCAACAGGTCGCAAAGGCAACCCACCATGGCTGAACTCGCAACCATTGCCCGCCCGTACGCCGAAGCCTTGTTCAAGGCCGTGGGTGCCGAATCGGGTCAGACGCTGTCGTGGCTTGAGCCCCTGGCCGCCATCGCAGCCGATCCGCGCCTGCGCGCGCTGGCCGATGACCCCAAGGCTTCGGCTGACAGCGTGTTTGCCGTGGTCTCGGGCGTGGCGCAACAGGCCGGTGGCACCCAATGGGGTGCGATACCTGCCAACTTCTTGCGCACGGTGATCGACAACGGTCGCTTGTCGGCGCTGCCTGAAATTGCCGAGCAGTTTCGTGCCTTGCAAAACGCCCGCAGCGGCAGTGCAGACGCCGTGGTGTACAGCGCCTTCCCAATGGACGCCAACGCCTTGGCCGAGTTGGGGCAGACCCTGCAAAAGCGATTTGCCCGTACGCTGAATTTGAGCGTGCAGGTAGACCCCGAGCTGATTGGCGGCGTGCGTGTGGTGGTCGACGACGAGGTGTTGGATACCTCGGTGAAGGCCCGTCTTGAACAAATGAAAACGGCGCTGATGGCCTGATGGCCCCGTGCCATCAGCCACCGGCTGCAACCGAAACCGAACCCAAAAGGAAAGAGTCATGCAACTCAATCCCGCAGAGATTTCTGAGCTGATCAAGAGCCGCATTGAAGGCTTGGGCGTCAGCGCCGACGTGCGCAACCAGGGCACCGTGGTGTCGGTGACCGACGGCATTGTGCGCATCCATGGCCTGTCTGACGCCATGCAAGGCGAGATGCTGGAGTTCCCGCCCACCAAGGACGGCACGCCCACTTTCGGCCTGGCGCTGAACCTCGAGCGCGACTCGGTGGGTTCGGTGATTTTGGGCGAGTACGAGCACATCTCCGAAGGCGACACGGTCAAATGCACCGGCCGCATTTTGGAAGTGCCCGTGGGCCCCGAGCTGATTGGCCGCGTGGTGAACGCGCTGGGCCAGCCGATTGACGGCAAAGGCCCGATCAACGCCAAGATGACGGACGTGATCGAAAAGGTCGCCCCGGGCGTGATCGCCCGCCAGTCCGTAAGCCAGCCTGTCCAAACCGGTTTGAAGTCGATCGACTCAATGGTGCCCGTGGGCCGCGGCCAGCGCGAGCTGATCATCGGCGACCGCCAGACTGGCAAGACGGCCGTGGCGATCGACACGATCATCAACCAAAAAGGTCAGGACATGACCTGTATCTACGTGGCCATCGGACAGAAGGCCTCGTCTATCAAGAACGTGGTGCGCTCGCTGGAGCAAGCCGGTGCCATGGACTACACCATCGTGGTGGCGGCCAGCGCGTCGGAATCAGCCGCCATGCAATATGTGTCGGCCTACTCGGGCTGCACCATGGGCGAATACTTCCGCGACCGTGGCCAAGACGCGTTGATCATTTATGACGACCTGTCTAAGCAGGCCGTGGCTTATCGCCAAGTGTCGTTGTTGCTGCGCCGCCCGCCAGGCCGAGAAGCCTATCCCGGCGACGTGTTCTATCTCCACAGCCGCTTGCTGGAGCGCGCCGCGCGCGTGAACGCCGACTACGTGGAAGCCTTCACCAAGGGTGAAGTCAAAGGCAAGACCGGTTCGCTGACCGCTCTGCCCGTGATCGAAACCCAAGCGGGTGACGTGTCGGCCTTCGTGCCCACCAACGTGATCTCGATTACCGACGGCCAGATTTTCTTGGAAACCTCGCTATTCAACGCCGGTATCCGCCCCGCCATCAACGCCGGTATTTCGGTGTCGCGCGTGGGTGGTGCGGCCCAGACCAAGCTGATCAAAGGCTTGTCCGGCGGCATCCGTACCGACTTGGCGCAGTACCGTGAATTGGCGGCGTTTGCGCAGTTTGCGTCTGACCTGGACGAAGCGACCCGCAAGCAGCTCGATCGCGGCGCTCGGGTGACTGAACTGCTCAAGCAAGCGCAGTACAGCCCGCTGCCCATCAGTCTGATGGCCGCCACGCTGTTTGCTGTGAATAAGGGCTACATCGACGACGTCGAAGTGAAGAAAGTGCTGGCGTTTGAATCGGGCCTGCATGGCTACTTGAAAGACAAGCACGCTGCGCTTTTGGCTTCGATGGAAAAAGACAAGGCCCTGAGCAAAGAGACCGAAGCCGAATTGGCCACTGCGATTGGTGCGTTCAAGAAGTCCTTCGCTTGAAGCCGCCGTTTCATCTCTGAAACCAGGAGTCTGAAATGGCAGTCGGCAAGGAAATTCGAGGCAAGATCAAAAGCTTCGAGAACACCAAGAAGATCACCAAGGCCATGGAAATGGTCGCGGCGTCCAAAATGCGCCGCGCCCAAGAACGCATGAAAGCGGCCCGGCCTTACAGCGACAAGGTGCGCAACATCGCGGCCAACCTGGGCAAGGCCAACCCCGAATACGCGCATCCGTTCACCCGTATCAATGCCAACGCCAAGGCGGTGGGTGTCATCGTGGTCACCACCGACAAAGGTCTGTGTGGCGGCTTGAACACCAACATGCTGCGCGTGGTGACCAACCACATCCGCGATAGCCAAGCCAAGGGCCAGCAGGTGATGACGGTGGCCATTGGCACCAAGGGCCTGAACTTCTTGAACCGCGTGGGCGCCAAGGTGGTGTCGCATGTCACCCAGTTGGGCGACAAGCCGCACCTTGAAAAGCTCATCGGCCCCGTCAAGGTGCTGCTCGATGCTTACGCCCGTGGCGAGCTGTCGTCGGTGGTGATGTGCTACACGCGCTTTATCAACACCATGCGCCAGGAAGCCGTGGCCGAACCCCTGTTGCCGCTGGCGCCCGAGCGCTTGCAGGCCGATGCGGGCTCGCAAAGCTGGGACTACCTTTATGAGCCCGATGCGCAAACCGTCATTGACGAATTGATGGTGCGCTATCTGGAAGCATTGGTGTATCA
>JAAFIY010000042.1 GCA_013297985.1 Comamonadaceae bacterium
CGAGCCCACCTGGAGCGGGCCACCCAAGCCCTTCAAGCACACGCTGCGGGTGGCCCGGACGCCATGTCCAAAGCTGCAGCCGACCTGCTGGCGTGGCACTACGCGGTTCTGAGCCGCTGCATGCAGTTGCAGGCCACCGACGTGCAGATGGCGAACACGCCTGAGCGCAGGGCGCGGGCTGCCGAATCCCTGGTGCGCACCGAGCGCACAGCGCGAGCAGTCTTGGGCACCCTGTGCAGCGTCGCGCAAGAGCGTCAACTTCGAGCCCGTACGTGGCAGGCGATGGGGGGTGCCGATGCCGCGCTGCCAGCCGATGCCGAGGTGAAAGCACGGGGGGGCGGGCCGGTCCTTCCCCTGTCGCCACCCGACGACTTGGGGGCGGTGATCTTTGCCGAGCTGGTACCCCACGCGGGTCAGCAAACGCCGCAGGAAGCCGCGCAGAGTGTGGAGGAAGGGCGAAGGGTGCGGGCAGCGCTCAGAGCCGCCAGACGGGCCGCTATGGCCGATGCGCCAGCGTCCTGGAAGTAGGGTGGCGCTGGCCTGGTGGCGGGCCGGGGCGGCTGGGTCTGGACGGGGCGGGTATGGGCAAAAAGTTTGCGAACCCTGCGCGGTTTTCCGAGCCCCTGGATTAGCAGCCAGAGGGCGTTTGCTGGATAACCCTATACGTCAGGGTGCAGGGCCGAAGATTAAAGAACTATCGAGATAGTGTGAATGCCACGGCCTAGCGAGGGTGACAATCAACAACGCAAAACTAGGTGGCCCATGAGAATTGTTCGGCTAGGATTCGCCCAATCGGCGGTGCGCGGAAAACGGGTACCCCCTCTGAAGCGGGGGTACAAACGGGGGTACAGATGAAAGAGACTCTGGACGCGAAAACAGCGAAAGCTAGCATTCATGCGGGTTGCAGCGCATCTTTCAATTGACGCCAGCCCACCACCACACGGGCCCCAACTGCTTGCCAGTTGGGGCCTTTTTCTTGGGCTCTCCCGCTTTTGCTGCCATGGCCGAAACGTCCGCGCATTCCCTCATCGGCCAAAGCGCCACCCAAATCGACACCCCCGCCCTGGTGGTGGACCTTGACGCCATGCAGCGCAACCTGCGGCGCATGCAGGCCTTTGCCGACACCCACGGCGTGCGCTTGCGGCCGCACGCCAAGATGCACAAATCCGCTTGGTTGGCCCAGGCGCAGATGGCGGCCGGTGCGGTGGGCGTGTGCGTGCAAAAGGTGTCTGAGGCCGAGCGTTTGCTCACGCTGGGCGTGGCGGATGTGTATGTGAGCAATCCACTGGGCTCGCTACAAAAATATGAGCGCCTTGCGGCCTGTTTTAGGGCGGTGCAGGCCCAAAAGCCTCAGATCGCAGTGGCGGTGGATGACTTGCGGCAGGTGCAGTGGCTGGCGGCTGCTTGGGCCGCTGCGGGCATCGCGGTGCCCATCGCGGTGTTGGTGGAAATTGATGTGGGCCAGCAGCGCTGCGGCGTGGCACCTGGCGATGCGGCCGTGCCCTTGGTGCGGGCGATTGCTGAACAGCCCACCTTGCGCTTTGCGGGCTTGCAGGCCTACCACGGGCGAGCGCAGCATTTGCGCGGTGCGGCTGATCGGCGTGCGGCCATTGAGGGCGCCTTGGCCGCCGTGCGCGCCACCACTGCGGCGCTGCAGGCGGCGGGCTTTGCGGTGCCATTGGTCACTGGCGCGGGCACCGGCACCTTTTGGCATGAAGCCACCAGCGGGGTGTATGGCGAGCTCCAAGCGGGTTCGTACCTGTTCATGGACGCCGACTACGCCGCCAACCAAGCCAGCCCTGATCAACCGGCCTTTGAGCACGCGCTGTTTGTGCAAACCCGGGTGATGAGCCGCCAGCGCAGCGCCACCGACGACCGCGCGGTGCTAGACGCGGGCCACAAAACCCACGCCATTGATTCGGGCTTGCCCACCGTGTGGTCCGGCCACAGCGCAGCCTGGGCGGTGAGCAATGGCGGCGACGAACACACCGTGCTGCGCGGCCCGGCGCTGCCCGATTTGGGCGACGTGGTCTGGCTGGTACCCGGCCATTGCGACCCCACGGTGAACTTGCACAGCCACCTCATTGGCGTGCGCGGCGGGCTGCGTGACGGGGTGGTGGAGCGCATCATCACCGTCGACGCTCGCGGCTGCGTGACCTGAACGCCTGAGGTCACCGCGCCCGCCAGCACCCACTGCCGCGCAAGGCTTTTGGCGCGCCGATATGGTGTCGCACTGCCCTGACTCAGCCACCCACGCCTTGTCGCCATGAACGCCAATCTAGCCGCCTTTCGCGCCGCCCGTGATCTGCTGTTTGCCCACCGCACCGACTACGCGGCCGCCGTGGCGCAGTTCAAGTGGCCCGCGCTGACGCACTTCAACTTTGCGCTGGACCACTTTGACGACCTAGCCGCTGGCCCACAAGCGCAGCAGTTGGCGCTGCACATCGTCAATGAAGACGGCAGCGAGCAACGCCGCACCTATGCCGAGCTGTCGGGCCGCTCGAACCAAGTGGCCAACTGGCTGAGCAGCCTGGGTCTGCAGCGTGGCGAAAGAGTGCTGTTGATGCTGGGCAATGAAGCGCCCTTGTGGGAGCTGATGCTGGCCTGCATCAAGTTGGGCTTGGTGATGATCCCGGCCACCTCGCTGCTCAGCCGCGATGATTTGATCGACCGGCTCGAGCGTGGCCGCGCCCGCTTGGTCGTCACCAGCGGCACCCATGCCCACAAATTTGACGGGCTGGATGCCCATGCGCCGCAAGGGCTCGTGCGCGTCACTGTCAGCGACGGCGGCACATCCACCCAAGCCTGGACGCCCTACAGCGGCGCAGATGCATTCAGCGCTGCCTACACCCCCAGCGTGCCCACCTCGGTAGACGACCCGCTGCTGCTGTATTTCACCAGCGGCACCACCAGCCGACCCAAGCTGGTAGAGCACACCCATGCCAGCTACCCGGTGGGGCATTTGTCCACGCTGTACTGGATTGGGCTGCAGCCCGGAGATGTGCACTGGAACATCTCTTCGCCCGGCTGGGGCAAGCATGCGTGGAGTTGCTTCTTTGCGCCCTTTATCGCCGGGGCCACGGTGTTCATCTACAACTACGCCCGCTTTGACGCCCAAAAGGTGCTGGGTGTGCTGGTGGGCAAGGGCGTAACCACCTTGTGCGCGCCGCCCACGGTGTGGCGCATGTTGATTCAAGAAAAACTCGCGCAATACCCGGTGAAATTGCGCGAACTGCTCAGCGCTGGCGAGCCGCTCAACCCTGAGGTGATCGAGCAAGTGCGCGCTGCCTGGGGCATCACCATCCGCGACGGTTTTGGGCAGACCGAAACCACCTGCGTGGTGGGCAATTCGCCGGGCCAGGTGCTTAAGTTTGGATCGATGGGCCGACCCATGCCCGGCTACCCGGTGGTGCTGCGCGGAGCGGACGGCAAGCCTGCTGAAGAAGGCGAAATTGCGCTTGATTTGTCGCGCCGCCCCACCGGCCTGATGCGCGGCTATTTCGGCGACGCCGAGAAAAACGCCGACGTCATGCGCGAAGGCCACTACCACACCGGCGATGTAGCCCAACGCGATGCCGACGGCTACATCACCTATGTGGGCCGCGCAGACGACGTGTTCAAAGCCAGCGACTACCGCATCAGCCCCTTTGAGCTTGAAAGCGTGCTGATCGAGCACCCCGCGGTGGCTGAAGCGGCCGTGGTGCCTTCGCCTGACCCCTTGAAGCTGGCCGTGCCCAAAGCCTTTGTGGCGTTGGCCGCAGGCCATGCCGCCGATGAGGCCACCGCCCGCAGCATCTTGCAGTTTTGCCGCGACAAACTGGCCCCCTACAAGCGCATTCGGCGGCTGGAGTTTTTTGAGCTGCCCAAAACCATCAGCGGCAAGATCCGCCGGGTAGAGATGCGTCAGCGTGAAGCCCAGCGCCCCATGCCGGTGGTGCGCGGGGCGCAAGAGTATTTTGACGACGTGCTGGGCGGCTAGCCGCGTTAAGTCGCCAATCGGCGAGCAGCCCGTGTAGCCAGTGCGCTGCCCGCCAGCGCCACCAGCATCACCGCCAGTCCCACCCAGTGCAGGTGTAGCAACAGCCCTTGCGCAATCAAGGCGCCGCCGGTGGCGGCACCCAAGCCCTGGCCCAGGTACATGGCCGAGGTGTTCAGTGCAATCGAGCCCGGCGCCAGCGCAGGCGCCAAACCCACCAGCCGCGCTTGCTGGGCTGAATTGGCCGCAAAGCAGCCCAAGGCCCAAGGCACCATCACCAAGGCTGCGGCCCACAGGCCCCATTCGCTGGCCGCCCACAGCAGCAAGCTCAGCGCAATCGCCATGATGGCCATCGCCACCGAGCGCGGCGCGCCAATGCGGTCAATGTGCCGCGCCATCCACCAATTGCCCAGCCAGCCAAAGGCGCCAAACCACATGAACAGCAAACTGAGTTGCGTGGCGTTGAGCTGCAGCACCTGGGTGTAGTAGGGCGCAAAGTAGGAAAACAGCACAAACTGCCCGCCGCTGTACAGCGCCGTGACGGCAATACAGCCCATGATGGCGGGCGACGACAAGGTGTTGGCCCAGGCACTGCGCGACAGGGCCGCAGGCCGGATGCCGTTGGGCATGGTGCGCCACACCCACACGGCCACCGCTACCGACGACACGGCCACCAGCCAAAAGGCCGCCCGCCAGCCGTAGTGCCCGCCCAGCCAGGCCGCCAGCGGCATGCCCAGCACCGAGGCCACCGACCAGCCCATAAACACAAAGGTAATACCGCGCCCGCGCTGCTCAGGTGGCAGCAGCAGGCCCACACAAGCGGCGGCCTGCGGCGTGAAGATGGCAGGCGCCAACATTGCCAGCACCCGAGTGGGTAGCAGCGCGCCAAAGCTGGGCATGAGGGCGCTGGCGGCGTGCAGCATCGCGTACCACAGCAAGCTGGCAGCCAGCAAGCGGCGACGATCCCAGCCCGCCACCACCCCTGCGGCCAGTGGCGCGGCCAGACACATCAACACCGCACCCGCAGTGATCAACTGACCCACCGCCGGTACCGACACGCCCAAGTCCGCGCTGATGCTTGGCAGCGTGCCCGCCACCGCCATCACGCCGGTGCCGATCACCAGGTTGCCGCTCATCAAGGCCCACAAAGCGGGCGGCAGCGGCGGGGCTGCAGCCGGTGGGGCAAGCGGGTTGGAATTCTGCAAAGAAAAACGCTCTGTTGCGCCCTATTTATAGGCGTCTGTAGCTATCAAATATGTAGCAAAAAAGGGATGCGTTCCGAGGTGCCGCCCACTGCGCCTTAGCGCCGCACCTGCAGGGCGCCTGGGTTGACGATGTGGCTGGGCGTGCCGCGAATGAAATTGAGCACGTTGTCAAACGCGGCTGAAAAATACAGCTCGTAGCTGTCTTGCTCCACATAGCCCAGGTGAGGGGTGCAGATGCAGTTTTCCAGCCGCAGCAGGGCGTGGCCTTGCAGGATGGGTTCGCTCTCAAACACGTCAATGGCGGCCATGCCGGGGCGGCCTCGGTTCAGCGCGGCAATCAGGGCGTCGGGCTCCAACAGTTCGGCGCGCGAGGTGTTCACCAAAAGCGCGGTGGGTTTCATGCGGCTAAGGTCTTCCAGCCCCACGCTGCCTCGGGTGTCTTCGTTCAGGCGCAGGTGCAGGCTGAGCACATCGCAGGCGGCAAAAAAAGCCTCTTTATCGGGGGCGGCCAGCAAGCCGTCGGCCACGGCGCGTTCGCGCGATGCTTGGCTGCCCCACACCACCACGTGCATGCCAAAGGCCTTGCCGTAGCCCGCGACCAACTGACCAATCTTGCCGTAGCCCCAGATGCCCAGCGTGCGGCCTTTGAGCACTTGCCCCAGCCCAAAGTTGGGCGGCATGTTGGCGGCCTTGAGCCCGCTTTGCTGCCAAGCGCCGTGCTTCAGGCTGGCGATGTATTGCGGCAGCCGCCGCATGGCGGCCATGATGAGCGCCCAGGTCATCTCGGCCGGGGCAGTGGGGCTGCCCACGCCTTCGGCCACGGCAATACCGCGTTCTGTGCAGGCGGCCAAGTCAATGTGCCCACCCACACGGCCGGTTTGTGAAATCAGCTTCAAACGCGGCAGCTTTTCAACCAGCTGGCGCGTCATGGGGGTGCGTTCGCGGATGAGCACGATCACATCGGCGTCTTTGAGCCGAATGGCCAATTGCCCGATGCCCTTAACGGTATTGGTGTACACCTTGGCAGGAAAAGCCTCCAGCTTGGCGGCGCACGGCAGTTTGCGCACGGCGTCTTGGTAGTCGTCCAGGATCACGATGTTCATGCCGTGGATTGTGCCCCGGGGCTGGCACGAGCTTTGCCAACACCCAGGCGTATTGCGACTCCAATCCAAATGCCCAACAGATCAGCGCTTGAAAACCCATCAGAGCGCTCCATTTCGGTGCCATGGGGCCAAAAAATCTGCTCTATAAAATGAACTGAATGGCCACTACCCGACCGCCCAAAAAACCTGTTGTTGCGCCGCCGACAACCCCCACGCAAACCCCGCAAGATGACGGCACCGTGGTTTTGGAGCGGCGAGCCCAGCGCACCGAGCCGCCGCGCATGTACCAGGTGCTGATGCTCAATGACGACTACACCCCGATGGAATTCGTGGTGGTGGTCATTCAAGAATTTTTTGGCAAAGACCGCGAAACCGCCACCCAAATCATGTTGAAGATTCACCTAGACGGCAGGGGCGTCTGCGGGGTCTACAGCAAAGATGTGGCGCAAACCAAAGTCGATCAAGTGCTGGACGCCGCACGCAAGGCAGGGCACCCTCTGCAATGCGTCAGCGAACCGCTTGAGTGAATCGTTTATCGTGTAGCCAGCCCCGTTGTGTATCGTCACCACAAAAGCTGACCGCCGCCCGGCCCGCGCACCAGGCCATTTGAAGGAAACGCACCATGATTGCGCAGGAACTTGAAGTCAGCTTGCACATGGCCTTTGTTGAGGCCCGCCAGCAACGCCATGAATTCATCACGGTTGAGCATTTGCTGCTCGCCTTGCTGGACAACCCCAGCGCCGCCGAGGTGCTGCGCGCCTGTGCGGCCAACATCGACGACTTGCGAAAGTCGCTCACAGGCTTTATCAAAGACAACACGCCCCAGGTGGCGGGCGCCGAAGACGTTGACACCCAGCCCACGCTGGGCTTTCAGCGAGTGATTCAGCGCGCCATCATGCATGTGCAAAGCACGGGCAACGGCAAGAAAGAAGTCACCGGCGCCAACGTGCTGGTGGCGATTTTTGGCGAAAAAGACTCCCACGCCGTGTACTACCTGCACCAGCAGGGCGTGACCCGTTTGGACGTGGTGAACTTTATTGCCCACGGCATCAAAAAGAGCGACCCGCCCGAGCCCGCCAAGAACAGCGAGCCCCAGCAGTCCGAGCAAGAAGAGCAGGGCGGCGAAAAAGCCGAAAAGGCATCCCCGCTGGAGCAGTTCACCCAGAACCTCAACCAGCTGGCCAAAGACGGCAAGATTGATCCGCTGATCGGCCGCGAATACGAAGTCGAGCGCGTCATTCAAATCCTGTGCCGCCGCCGCAAAAACAACCCGCTGCTGGTGGGCGAAGCAGGCGTGGGCAAAACCGCCATTGCCGAAGGCTTGGCCTGGCGCATCACCCAAAAAGACGTGCCTGAAATCTTGGGCGACAGCGTGGTGTACAGCCTGGACATGGGCGCCTTGTTGGCCGGCACCAAGTACCGGGGTGACTTTGAACAGCGCTTAAAGGGCGTCTTAAAGAGCTTGAAAGACAAGCCCAATGCGGTGCTCTTCATTGACGAAATCCACACCCTGATTGGCGCGGGTGCGGCCAGCGGCGGCACGCTGGATGCGTCTAACCTGCTCAAGCCCGCCTTGAGCAGCGGCAACTTGAAGTGCATTGGCGCTACCACTTTCACCGAATACCGCGGCATTTTTGAGAAAGACGCGGCGCTGTCGCGGCGCTTTCAAAAGGTGGACGTGGTCGAGCCCACGGTGGAGCAAACCATTGAAATCTTGAAGGGCCTCAAAAGCCGCTTTGAAGAACACCACAGCGTCAAGTACGCCACCGCTGCGCTTCAGGCCGCCGCCGAGCTCAGCGCCAAATACATCAACGACCGCCACCTGCCCGACAAGGCCATTGACGTCATTGATGAGGCCGGTGCTGCCCAGCGCATCTTGGCGCCGTCCAAACGCAAAAAGACGATCAGCCGCACGGAGGTGGAAGAGATCGTGGCCAAGATCGCCCGCATCCCGCCCGCCAACGTGTCCAACGACGACCGCGGCAAGCTGCAAACGCTCGAGCGCGATTTAAAGAGCGTCGTCTTTGGCCAAGACAAGGCGCTGGAAACCTTGGCCTCGGCCGTCAAGATGGCGCGCAGCGGTTTGGGCAAGCCTGACAAACCCATTGGCGCGTTCTTGTTCAGCGGCCCCACCGGTGTAGGCAAGACCGAAGCAGCCAAGCAGCTCGCCTACATCATGGGTATTGAGCTGATTCGCTTTGACATGAGCGAATACATGGAGCGCCACGCGGTCAGCCGCCTGATTGGCGCGCCCCCCGGTTATGTGGGCTTTGACCAAGGTGGCCTGCTGACCGAGGCCATCACCAAAAAGCCCCATGCGGTGCTGCTGCTCGACGAGATCGAAAAAGCCCACCCCGATGTGTTCAACGTGCTGCTGCAGGTGTTTGACCACGGCACGCTTACTGACAACAACGGGCGCAAGGCCGACTTCCGCAACGTGATCATCATCATGACCACCAACGCGGGCGCCGAGACCATGAACAAGTCCACCATTGGCTTCACCAATGCGCGTGAGTCGGGCGACGAAATGGCCGACATCAAGCGGCTGTTCACGCCTGAGTTCCGCAACCGGCTGGATGCCATGGTGAGCTTCAAGGCGCTGGATGAGCAAGTGATCATGCGGGTGGTGGACAAATTCTTGCTGCAGCTGGAAACCCAGCTGGCCGAGAAGAAAGTGGACGTCACTTTCACTGACGACCTTCGCAAACACCTGGCCAAGAAGGGCTTTGATCCGCTGATGGGTGCGCGGCCCATGCAGCGCCTGATTCAAGACACCATTCGCCGTGCGCTGGCGGACGAACTGCTGTTTGGCCGGCTGACCGATGGCGGCCGCCTGACGGTGGACTTAGAGGTGAAAACCGACGACAAAGGCGTGGAAAGTTCAGAAGTCAAACTGGACATCACCCCCACGCCCAAGAAAGACCGCCCGAGCAAAGCCGAGCCCGAGACCCAACCGGCTGAGTGATTGTTTTCCTTAGGGTGAATCGGGCTGTTGCGCCCTATCCGCCTGCCTAGGCAGCTATAGAAAATATAGCAAATGCATCTGCTGAGCCGACCCATCGAGGTCGGCTCTTTTTTTGTGCGCTTTCGGCGGGAGCCATCTGCAGGCTTGCCGGCGTGCAAACCTGCGCATGGCCCGGCTTCCTAGAATGGGCTGATGCAAGCCCCCTTTGAAGCCGGGCGCTCATCCCCAGCGCCGGTGCCTACTTTTCTTTGGTACGACTACGAAACCTGGGGCATTAGCCCGGCACACGACCGCCCCGCCCAGTTTGCGGCCTTGCGCACCACCTTGGATCTGCAGCCGATAGGCGAGCCCATCAGCCTGTTTTGCAAGCCACCGCTGGATGCCTTGCCGCATCCGCAGGCGTGCTTAGTCACCGGCTTGGCGCCGCAGGTGGCGCATCAGCGCGGCTTGAGCGAAGCGGCCTTTACCGCCCGCGTCTTGGCCCAGATGGCACAGCCCGGCACCATTGCGGTGGGCTACAACAGCATGCGCTTTGATGCCGAGGTGACGCGCTACACCGCTTGGCGCAACCTGCATGACCCCTATGCCCACGAATGGCAACACGGCTGCAGCCGCTGGGATTTGTTGGATGTCATGCGCCTAGCGCATGCCCTGCGCCCAGGCGGCATGCAATGGCCCCAGCGCCCTGACGGCAGCGGATTCACCAGCTTCAAGCTCACCGATCTGACCGCCGCCAACGGCCTGGCGCACGTGGGTGCACATGAGGCTTTGTCTGATGTGCGCGCCACTATCGCGGTGGCGGCGGCACTCAAAGCCGCCCAGCCCAAGCTGTTTGACTACGCCTTGCGACTGCGCGACAAAAAAGAGGTGCTAAGCCTGCTAGGCCTGCCCAGTTCGCCCGCAACGGCGCAGCCCTTTGTGCATGTCTCAGGCCGCCTGGGGGCCGAACGCGGACACTGCGCCATCGTGCTGCCGCTGGCCCAGCACCCGCACAACAAAAACGAAGTGCTGTGCTGGGACTTGGCCCAAGACCCAAGCGTGTTGGCCAGCTTGAACGCCGAGCAGATTCGCCAGCGCTTGTTTGTGGCCACTGCCGATTTGCCCGAAGGCGTCAGCCGTTTGCCCATCAAAGGTGTGCACCTGAATAAGGCACCGATGGTGGTGGCCAACCTGCGCACGCTCGACGCTGCTCAGGCCGCGCGCTGGGGCTTGGACGTGCCGCAGGCACTGGCCCACGCCCAGGCGGCGCGCGATTTGCCTGACTTAAGCGCCATTTGGGCCAAGGTCTACGCGCCCGACCCAGCGGCCGCACGGCGCGATGTAGAGGCTGACTTGTACGGCGGCTTTTTATCCAACGGCGACCGTGGGCGGCTAGACCGCCTGCGCAGCGCCGATGCGGCCAGCCTGGCGCGCAGCACCCACAGCTTTGATGACTCCCGATTGGAAGAACTGGCCTTTCGCTGGCAGGCCCGCGAGCATCCGCACACGCTCAATGAGGCCGATCGCCATCGCTGGCAACTGCACCGCCAACAGCGGCTGCTGCAAGGCGTGCCGGGTTGGCTGACCTTGGAGCAGTTCCAGGCTCAGCTCGATCAGTTGATGGAGGCGCACGCGGACGATGAGGCAGCTGAATCACTGCTGTCGCAGCTATCAGACTGGGGCGACGCCTTGGTGGAAGACTTGTACTAGCGCGGCCTCAAGGCGCGGTCTGTTCAAACGCTTCGCGCAGCGCCTGTACCCGTTGGCGGTTGGCGCCCAAATCACTGCGCCCCAGGCGGCTGGCGGATCGGACGTGTGCCACGCCCTGGGCCCCGTCTAGCCACAACTCAAGGTCGTCGGTGAAGTTCATCACGAGCGTACGGCTCTCAGCGCGCACATAGTCGCCGCGGCGCTCAAGGATGCGGGTGCGCGGCATGGCCGCCAGCACGCCAGCCAAACGTTCAAAAGCCTGCGTCGGCTGGGCGCCCAGCGCAATGGCATCGATCTGGGCCGACGCGGCCCGCGGATGGCCCGGCCAAAGCCCCGCCTGGCTGCTGACGCAGTTGGGGGTGTCGGCGGGGGCTTTCAGGCGCCGTTCGCGCACGCCCAAATCGGCGGGCGGCAAACCAGTGAACGCGCCCAAGTGGCCCGCCACCACCACCGCCACGGGCAGCAGCGCCGCAATCCAGGCCCAGGGGCCCAGCCAACGCCGCAGGTGGCCGTGGGGCCTTGACGCGGCGCGGCGGGCGGGCAACACCAGTGGCCTCTGGGGCTTGAGGGGCGTCAAACGCCTTCAGATGCAAAGCGCAGACCGGCGTGCGCTTGCAAACGATCCACCAGCGCTTGGCCCATGGCAGCTGCGGGCGTCCAGATGCCACCGGCCAGCGACGCGCAATCGCGCTGCAAGCACAAGGCGGCCTCAGCGATCATTTTGCTGGTGGAGCCGTAGCCTGGATCGCGGTCGCCGGTGACGCCCAAGCGCACCTCGAGCCCGCTGGCGTCTTGGCCAATGAACAAAACGTCATAGTGGCCCGCTTCGCGCTCGGCACGCGAAGGGCCTTCGCCGGGCTTGGGGCCGTCATCAGAGGCCAATGACTTGTCGGCCGCCACGGCCTTGGCGATTTGCTCGCCGCGCTCGCCGGGGCCGGTGATCAGCATTTCGTCGTAAACAAAGTCAGCGCCCCAAGGGTGGCCCATGAGCAGGTGGCTGCGGTGCACGTTCTTGGTGTTGATGGGTGCCATCACAAACGGGGCCACCCACAGGCCCAGCACCTCATCCACCATGGGCTTGTGGCCGCTGGGTTGGCGCGCGCCTTCAAAGCCGGGGGTGAGTGCAAACGGGCTTTTCAGCCAATCTAGCACGCGAGGGTCTTTGGCGGCAGCCACCATCGTGGCCTTCAGGCTAGCGGCCGTGCCGCCTGAGAAGGTGCCCTTCATCTTGCGCACCCGGCCGCGCACTCGGGTCGCAGGTGCACCAAAGCGCTGGGCAAACTGTTGTTGCAAAGTCCACACGCCCAAGTCAAACGGGATGGAATCAAATCCGCAAGAAAACACAATGCGTGCGCCGCTGGCTTGGGCCGTGGCTTGGTGCGCATCAATCATCTGGCGCATCCAGGCGGGTTCACCGCACAGATCCACATAGTCCACACCGGCCTGGGCGCAAGCGGCCACCAGTTCGCTGCCGTAGAGCTGGTACGGGCCCACGGTGGTCAGCACCAGCCGGGTGCGGCTCATGAGTTGCGCCACGCTGGCCGGATCGGCGCTGTCGCACACCAGCAGGGGCGTGTCGGCCGGGGCACCCACTTCGTCGCGCACAGCGGCCAGCTTCTCAGCGCTGCGCCCGGCCATGGCCCAACGCACGTCCAGCCCGCTGGGGCCCACGCGCTGCAGCAAATATTCAATGACCAAGCGGCCGGTAAAGCCGGTTGCTCCAAACACCACGACGTCAAAGGGTTTGCTCACCTGTGTCTCCTGCCAAGCTCAAAAACAAAACAAGGCGCGATTGTGGTGGGCTTGGGCGCCGCAGGCTGTCGCCTGGGCTGCAGGCGCGGCTTGCGCTTTAGTAGCGGCCCAACAGCGCCCGTCGCGTGGTGGTGGAATCCAACTGCGCCAGCCACCACGACAGCGCCCGGCCCGCACCTTGACCGGTGCCTGCGCCACTTAACGAGCCCGCCGCCCGCCAGGCCGCGCACACGGTGGCGCGCCGCGCGGGGCGCTGCACCCGTTTGGCCACTAGCCGACCCGCATCTAAATCTGCCTTTGCCATCGGTTCGGGCAGAAAGCCGCAGCCCAAGCCCCGCAAATGGGCCTGCACCTTCAGCGCCAGGCTGGGCAAGGTCAACACCTCTTGGCCCTTGAGCAAGCCAATGGTGACGTCGGTGCCGGTGCGCGGGGTGGAATCCGCCACCGCAATGGCGCGGTGTTGCACGATGAGTTCGTCTGCCAGCGGCTCAGGCGCACGGGCCAAAGGGTGGTGGGGCGCGACCGCAAACACAAAGGGCACCACGCCCAGCGTGCGAGCGTGGAGCCCCGCCGCTTGTGAAGCCTCCACCACCGCGCCCAAGGCCAGATCAGCCCGCCCGCTGGTCAGTGCTTCTAGCGTGCCGGACAAGGCCTCGTCTTGCAGCTTGATGCGGGTGGGCGCTTGCAGGGCAAAGAAGGCTTCGCACAGGTCCATCACCGTCGAGCGGCTGATGATGCTGTCGAGTGCAATCGTCAGTTGTGATTCCCAGCCGGTGGCGACGCGCTTGACGCGCATGGCCAGCGCGTCGACGTCGCCCAACAGCCGCTCGGCTTCGTTGAGAAGCGCCAAGCCAGCAGCGGTGGGCTTGGCTTGGCGGGTGCTGCGGTCAAACAGCAGCACGTCCAACGCGTCTTCAATCTGCCGCACGCGATAAGTGAGTGCGCTGGGCACCAAGCCCATGCGGCGCGCAGCGCCCGCAAAGCTGCCTTCAGCGGCCACCGTGGCCAGCAGATTCAGGCTGGAAGGACTCAAGGCTTCGCGGTGGTTCAGCATGGCTTGATTTGGATGGACAGCACAAGGTCATTCAGTTTATTTGAATGATGCCATCAATACAGCACGCTGTTAAAAACGGGCGTGGTGCCTAAAGTAACGGGCATGCAGCGTCAAGCTGTGCCACCGTTGGGTAGGGAGATCTGAGCATGCTTCGCATTCGCAAATCACAAGACCGGGGCTACGCCGACCATGGCTGGCTCAAAAGTTTTCACAGCTTCAGCTTTGCGGGCTACTACGACCCCGCCCACATGGGTTGGGGCAACTTGCGGGTGATCAATGAAGACCGTATTGCGCCTGGCACTGGCTTTGGCCAGCATGGGCATCGCGACATGGAAATCATCAGCTATGTGCTGTCGGGCGAACTGGCGCACCAAGACACCATCGGCAACGTCAAAGCCATTCCACCCGGCGACGTGCAGCGCATGAGCGCTGGGCGCGGCGTGATGCACAGCGAGTTCAATCACGCACGCGATCAGCAAACCCACTTTCTGCAGATCTGGATTGAGCCCAATGTGCGCGGTATTCCCGCCAGCTACGAGCAGCAAACCGTGCCCGCAGCCGACAAGCGCGGCAAGCTGCGCAAGGTGGCCGCCGGGGCTGGGGTAGGCGCTGCCGATGACGCGGGTGCCGTCGAGCTGCACGCTGACGCTGCGCTGTACGCCGGGCTTTTTGACGGCGACGAAACTGACATGGTGTCCTTGCAAGCCGGCCGTAAAGGCTATGTGCACCTGATCCGAGGCGAACTCAGTGTCAACGGCACGCCTTTGGCAAGCGGTGACGCGGTGCTGCTAGACAACGAAACCACGGTCTCTTTGAGCCACGGCAAAGATGCCGAAGTGCTGGTGTTTGATCTGGCCGCCTGATCTTTCTTGGGGCTTTTACAGGAGTGCGTCATGTGCACAGCAGAGGTGTTTACCCAGCGCGCGGTGGCCCAGGTGGTGCCCATGCCGTGGCACAGCTTTGGGGGCGCCAGCGGCGCCTTCATGCTGCGCGCGGATGCGCAGGCGATCAGTCCTTTCATTGGCATTGACGCCTTCACCATGTCGCAACCCGTCTTTGGGCCGCATCCCCATGCGGGCATGAGTGCGGTGACATTGCTGCTGCCCGAGTCCCCTGGCAGCGTGGTCAACCGCGATTCACTCGGCGACCGCAGCGTGATTGGGCCCGGTGACCTGCACTGGACGCAAGCCGGTCGCGGCATGCAGCATGAAGAAGTACCCGCAAAGCTCGGCGAGGCCACCCTGGGGCTTCAGGTCTTTGTGAATCTGGCACAGGTGCACAAGCAAGCGCAACCCGTCGCTTTTAAGGTGCGGGCCGCACACATGCCCAGCGTGAACTTGGGCGACGGCCAGTTGCGCGTGGTAGCCGGGCGCTTTCGCACCCTGGACGGGCACACCTTTGAATCGCCCATTGCGTCAGACGCGCGCTGGCTGACTGCGGGGCACATGTGGGACGTGACGGTGCAGCCCGATGGTCAGGTGGCGCTGCCTGTGGCTAAGGGCGACAACGCGTTTGCGGTACTGGTTGGCGGTGCGGTGCGGGTTGATGGCCGTGAGATTGAGGCGCATCACGCGCTGCTGTTTCAGCGCCACGGCGATGCCCTGGCCTTAAAGGCTGGACCCGCAGGCTTGCGCGCGGTGGTGTTCACAGGTATCCCCATTGATGAGCCCATCGTGGCCAAGGGCCCGTTTGTGGGTAACAGCCTGCATGACTTGGCGGCCTACGCGCAGGCGTTTCAACGCGGCCAGATGGGTGATTTAGCCCCCACCTATTAGGGCGCAACTGCTCTTTGAGCTTGCCAATTGTTCAAGTGCCGCCCGGTCACCTCTGCCGGGCATCTGTTTAGCAGCCATTCAACCAACGGAGATCTCCATGGCAAAAGTCACTGTCGTCTATCACTCGGGCTACGGCCACACCCAGCGCATGGCCCAAAGCGTGGCCGACGGCGCGGGCGCCACGCTTTTGGCGATTGACGCCGAAGGCAACCTGCCCGAAGGCGGCTGGGAAACGCTCAACGCGTCTGACGCCATCATCATGGGCAGCCCCACCTACATGGGCAGCGTGAGCTGGCAATTTAAGAAGTTCGCGGATGCATCCAGCAAAGCGTGGTTCAGCCAGCAGTGGAAAGACAAAGTGGCCGCAGGCTTCACCAACAGCGCCACCATGAACGGCGACAAGCTGAGCACGCTGCACTACCTGTTCACCCTATCGATGCAGCACAGCATGATCTGGGTGGGCACCGGCCTGATGCCGTCCAACAGTTCCACCGCCACCAAGGCCGACATCAACTACACCGGCAGCTTTGCGGGCGCGATGGCGGTTAGCCCGTCTGACAAAGGCGCCGACGGCATGGCCAGCGGTGACTTGGAAACCGCCCGCCTGTTTGGCGAACGCGTGGCCAAACTGGCGGCCCGCCTGGCCAAGTAAGGCTGTACGAGCCAAGCCCCCGACGCCCCAGCGCGTCGTGGGGCGTTTGGCGCAAGGCTGAGAATTGCGCCTTTGGGCTGGCAGCGCGCAAAAGCAGGCATACCGGCCTGCAAATGTCCAAGCGCATTTGGGCCCTGTGCGGCGTATTGACGGCGCAAGCAGCTATCTATTTTGTAGCATTCGACAGGAATCACCATGACCATCACGCTTGCCCGTCTGCAGCCCGGTGTGGGCCAGCCCATGGCTCAGAAGCTGCACATCCGGAGTCACGAACTGGTGTCTGATGTGGCAGCCGATGCGGGCGGCGCCGATGCGGGCCCTGACCCGCATGACCTGTACGACGCTGCGCTTGGGGCCTGCAAGGCCCTTACCGTGATGTGGTACGCCAACAAGCGCGGCATTCCCGTGGCCGATGTGCAAACCGTGGTGGAGCGCGACGGCAGCCAAGAGCGCCAGGGCATCTACAAGCTCAACACCCGGCTGCAGATCAGCGGTGACATCACCGACGCGCAGCTCAAAGAACTGGAGTCTGCGGCAGGCAAATGCCCCATCCACAAGTTGATGGCGCAAGTCACCACCGAGATCACCACCACGGTGGAGCGGGCATGAGCGCCGTTACCACCTCAAGCGGCGTGCTGCTGCTGGGCGGCCACGAAAAAGACTTGGGTGGCGGCTTTGTGGTGCGGCGGCTATTGCCGTCGGCGCATCGGCAATCGGTGGGGCCGTTTTTGTTTTTAGACCACTTTGGCCCGGTGCAGGTGCAGCCCACCGACAACCACGACGTGCGGCCGCATCCGCACATTGGCTTGGCCACCATCACGTATTTGTTTGAAGGTGCGATTGATCACCGCGACAACCTGGGTTCGCATCAAGTGATTGAGCCGGGCGCGGTCAATTGGATGACCGCCGGGCGCGGCATTGTGCATTCCGAGCGTGCGCCGGCGCATCTCAAAGGCAGGGCCTACACCAACCACGGCCTGCAGTTGTGGGCGGCGCTGCCCGTGGCGGCAGAAGAGGCCGAAGCGGCGTTTGAGCACACACCCGCCGCGTCGATTCCGCAAGCGCGGGTGGGTGGGGTGCAGGTGCGGGTGCTCATTGGCGAAGCCTTTGGGTTGCGCTCCCCCGTGCGTACCTACAGCCGCACGCTGTACTTGGACGTGGCTCTGGCGCCAGGGCAGTCATTTGCGTTGCCAGCCTTGGAAGCCGAGTTGTCGGTGTACCCGGTGGACGCTGATGTGGTGCTGACGCTTGCGGGCCAGGCCCAACAAACCGTAGCGACGCACCAATTGGCCGTGCTGCCCACTGCTGGCACTTGCACCTTGCAAGCCAAAGATGGCCCGGTGCGCCTGGTTGTCTTGGGCGGCGAGCCTTTGGACGGGCACCGCCACATGTGGTGGAACTTTGTGTCGTCGCGCAAAGACCGCATCGCGCAAGCGGCCCAAGACTGGCGTGCCATGGCAGTGGGCAGCCCAATGGCGCAGGTGCCGGGCGAGTCTGAATTTATTCCGCTGCCTGACAAGCCCTTTTAGGGTGCAAGGGCAGGGCTGTATCGGGTCGCCCGCGCGGACCCGGACCTGCGCCAAGACCATCCGTGTGAGCGGCCTATTGCCGCGTGCCATCATCGCTTGCAACAAATCGCAACTGCGCGTGGGCGCTTTTTTTTGATGCAAGCACTGAACAACCTGTCGATTCGCGCCCGCTTCTTTTGGGCGATTGGCATCGTCACCGTGGCTTTGTTGGGCCTAGGCGCGTGGGGCATGATCTTGAATGTGGTCGGGCAAGAGCGCACCCAGGCCCTGTTTGAACGCACCCGCGCCGCTGCCGATGCGGTGGGCGCCCAGCGCTCGGGTGTGGCCAACATGCTGCGGTACGAATCTCGCTTGTGGGCCGTGGGCAGCACCAACCCGGTCGAAGCGGAGCGGGTGGCTGCCTTGTGGGCTGAAGCCGTCAAGACCAATGGCGAAGCCGTGATGCGAGTGGCCGCCACCGCCACCGACGCGCCTCAGGTGCTGGATCTGGCCAACAAGTTCAAGGCCCAGTTGGCCGACTACAAAGGCGCTATTGAGCCCATCGTCAAGCAGCTCATCAACGCCGAGATCGAAGGCTATGCGGCTATCGCCTATGCCGATGCCCACAAGGGCAAGGTCGACGCGCTGAACGCGACCACCCAAGCCATTGAGCAGGCCATGGAGTCGGCCCAAGACGATGTGCGCCGGGGCATGTCAGCGTCGGCCTCATTGCTGTCCAACCTGCGCCTAGTGTTGGTGCTGCTGGTGTTGGCCGTGGTAGTGCCTTTACTGATTTGGACGCAGCGCAGCGTGACCGGGCCGATTCGCCGGGCGGTGGGTATTGCGCAAGAGATTGCGGCGGGTGATCTGACACGACCCATTGAGGTGCGTGGCCGCAATGAAACCGCCCAGCTTTTAAGTGCCCTGCGCGACATGCAGACCGAGCTCAAAGGCTTGGTGGGCCAAGTGCGCGAATCCGCTGATTCGATCCGTGTGGCTAGCGCGGAAGTGGCAGAAGGCAACCAAGACTTGTCGCAGCGCACCGAGCAAAGCGCCACGCATCTGCAGAGCACCAGTGGCTCAGTGGCGAATTTGTCCAGCATCGCCAGCCACAGTGCGGAGTCGGCCGCCAAGGCCAATCAACTCGCGGCGGTGGCGACCCAAGTCGCCCAGCGCGGCGGTCAGGTCGTGGCGCAGGTGGTGTCCACCATGGGTGAAATTGATGCCAGCAGCAAAAAAATTGCCGACATCATCAGCGTGATTGATTCCATCGCCTTCCAGACCAACATCTTGGCGCTGAATGCAGCGGTGGAGGCGGCCCGTGCCGGGGAGCAGGGCAGGGGCTTTGCGGTGGTGGCCAGCGAAGTGCGCGGCTTGGCCCAACGCAGTGCGCAGGCGGCCAAAGAAATCAAAGAACTCATCAACACCTCGGTTGACCGGGTGGGCACTGGCACGCGCCTGGTCGAAGGCGCGGGGCAAACCATGCATGAAATCGTTAATAGCGTGCAGCAGGTCAGCACCATCATGGCCGAGATCAATGCGGCCACGGGCGAGCAGCGTTCGGGCATCAGCCAGCTCAATGGCACCGTCAATGAGCTTGACCAAATGACCCAGCAAAACGCCGCGCTGGTCGAGCAAAGTGCCGCCGCTGCGGCCAGCTTGCAGCAGCAGGCGCAAAGCCTGGCGGCGGTGGTGGAGCAGTTTCGTCTGCACGAGGGTGGGGCAGGTGCGGCCCCGGTGGCCAAACAGTCGGCGGCACTGCCCAAGGCTGCTGCGCCTCACCGCCTGAGCTGAGCCCCAACTGCACGTGGCTGCCTCGCGCAGCGGCCACAATTGCGGGATGTTTGTACATCTTCGTTTGCACACCGAGTTTTCGGTGGTCGATGGCACCACCCGCATCGACGATGCGCTGGCCGCCGCAGCGGCCGACGGCCAGGGCGCCCTGGCGCTGACCGATCTGTCTAACCTGTTTGGTGCAGTCAAGTTCTACAGCGCGGCCCGCTCATTGGGTGTGAAGCCCATCTTGGGCGTGGAAGTGCAGGTCAGCGGTTTGCTGGCGGCTGAGGGCAACACAGCCGCGGTACACGCCGCGCCCTTGCCTCGGCTGCTGCTGCTGGTGCAAAACCGCACGGGCTACCTCAATCTGTGCGCCCTGCTGTCGCAAGCCTGGAGCCAAAGTGGCTTGCGCGAAGCGGGCGTGGTGCGCGCTGAATGGCTCGGTGCCCACTCTGACGGCTTGATTGCCTTGGCCGGCGCACAAGCTGGCCCGGTAGGGCAGTTGCTGCTGCGCGGTGACGAGGCGGGCGCCAGCGCGGTGGCCTTGCGCTTGGCGCAGTGCTTTGCGCATGCGTTCTACATCGAAGTGCAGCGCGCTGGTCGTGCCGATGACGAAGCCCATCTGCGCGCCGCCTGCGCGCTGGCCGCGCGCCTGAAGCTACCGGTGGTGGCCACCCACCCGGTGCAATTTCTGCGTGCAGACGACTACGAAGCGCACGAAGCGCGGGTGTGCATCGCCGATGGCGAAGTGCTGGGCAACCCGCGAAGGGTGCGGCGCTTTACACCGCAGCAATACTTCAGCACTGCTGCAGAAATGATAGCTAACTTCGCTGATCTACCGGCCGCAGTGGCCAATTCAGTTGAAATTGCCAAGCGCTGCAACCTAAGCCTTGAACTGGGCCGCGCCCGCCTGCCGGACTACCCCACGCCCATCCTGCCCAGCGGCGAGCCGATGCCCATGGAGACTTACTTCGCCCAGGCTTGCCAAGCCGGTTTGGACGAGCGGCTGGCGCAGCTGTATCCCAACGCCCCACAGCGCGCTGAGCAAACCCCGCGCTACCAAGAACGCCTGGCCTTTGAGATCAACACCATCTTGAAGATGGGCTTTCCGGGCTATTTCTTGATCGTGTCGGACTTTATTTTGTGGGCCAAGGCCAATGGCTGTCCGGTGGGGCCGGGCCGGGGCTCCGGTGCCGGATCGCTGGTGGCCTATGCGCTCAAAATCACCGACCTCGACCCCCTGACCTACAAGCTGCTGTTTGAGCGCTTCTTGAACCCCGAGCGGGTGTCCATGCCCGACTTTGACGTGGACTTTTGCCAAGGCAACCGCGATCGGGTGATCGAGTACGTCAAAGGCAAATACGGCCGCGACGCGGTCAGCCAGATCGCCACCTTCGGCACCATGGCCGCGCGCGCGGCTATCCGCGACGTGGGCCGGGTGCTGGACATGAGCTACACCTTTTGTGACGGCATCAGCAAACTGGTGCCCAACAAGCCGGGCCAGCACATCACCATTGAAGGCGCGATGAAGGCCGAGCCCCAACTGGCCGCGCGCTTTGAGCAAGAAGACGAAGTGCGCACCCTGCTGGGCTTAGCGCAAAAGCTCGAAGGCTTGACGCGCAACGTGGGCATGCATGCGGGCGGCGTGTTGATCGCTCCCGGGCGGCTCACAGATTTTTGCCCGCTGTACCAGCAACCCGGCAGCGACGCCGCCGTGAGCCAGTTCGACAAAGACGATGTCGAGGCCATCGGCCTGGTGAAGTTCGACTTCTTGGGCCTGGCGACGCTCACGATTTTGGAGCTGGCCAAAGACATGATGCGCCAGCGCCATGCGCACTTGGCCGACTTTGCGTTTGAAGGCGTGCCGCTGGACGACGCGGCCACCTACAAGCTCTTTGCAGACGGCCTCACAGAGGCCGTGTTCCAGTTTGAAAGCCGTGGCATGCAAGGCATGTTGCGCGACGCCAAACCCACCCGACTGGAAGACCTGATTGCGCTCAACGCCCTGTATCGCCCGGGCCCCATGGACCTGATCCCCAGCTTTGTGGCGCGCAAACATGGCCGCGAGCAGGTGGAGTACCCGCACCCGCTGGTCGAATCGGTACTAGCCGAGACCTACGGGATCATGGTCTATCAAGAGCAGGTGATGCAAACCGCTCAGGTCTTGGGTGGCTATTCATTGGGCGGCGCTGATTTGCTGCGCCGCGCCATGGGCAAGAAAAAGCCCGAAGAAATGGCCAAGCATCGGGTGATCTTTCGCGAAGGCGCGGCCAAGAACGGCATCGGTGAGCAAAAGGCCGACGAAGTCTTTGACCTGATGGAAAAGTTCGCGGGCTACGGCTTCAACAAATCGCATGCGGCCGCGTATTCCCTGCTGGCGTATCACACCGCTTGGCTCAAGGTGCATCACACCGCCGAGTTCTTCTGCGCCAACATGACGGTGGAGATGGACAACACCGACAAGCTCAAGGTGCTGTTTGAAGACGCCACCAAACACTTCGGCCTGCAGTTTGAGCCGCCAGACGTCAATCGCGGTGGCTATCGCTTTGCGCCAGTCAGCGACAAGCTGATTCGCTATGGCCTGGGGGCGATCAAAGGCACCGGCGAGCAGGCCATTGAGGCCGTGGTACGCGAACGCGAAGCCCAGGGCCCGTATCTGTCGCTGTTTGACTTTTGCCGCCGTGTGGACCGCAGCCGGGTGAACAAGCGCACGGTCGACGCACTGATCAAGGCCGGGGCTTTTGACCTGTTGCAGCGCAACCGGGCAGCCATGTCGGCCAGCTTGGATGTGGCGTTTGACTATGCCCAGGCGGCCGAAGCCAATGCCGCCCAAGTGGGGCTGTTCGATTTGGTGGCCGACAACAGCAGCGGTGCCAGCTTTGAAGAGCCTGCTCTGGCCAGCGCACTGCCCTGGGGTGTGCGCGAGCAACTCACTTTTGAGAAAGCGGCGCTGGGTTTTTATTTGTCGGGCCATCTGTTTGACGAGGCTGCGGCCGAAGTGCGCCAGATCGTGCGGCGCCCCTTGCAAGAACTCCTGGCCGGGGGCGACAGCCGAGAAAGCCAATTGGCCGCTGGCATCGTCAGTGACTTGCGCATCATCAACGGCCAACGCGGCAAGGTGGCGTTGTTCAAGCTCGACGATGGCAGCACATCGGTAGAAGCCACCGCAGACGAGGCGCTCATCAACGCCAGCCGCCATGTCCTGAAAGACGACGCGCTGGTGATTGCCACCGTGCGGGTGCAACCCGATCGCTTCTCAGGTGGCCACCGCCTGAACGTGCAGGCCTTGTGGGACTTGCCCGCGGCTCGCTGTCGCTTTGGCAAGTATTTGCGGGTGGCGGTCAACGGGGCAGAGCCTGATATTGCCGGCCTGCTCAAGCGCCACCCCGCCCTGCGCGAGGCCACCGAACACGGCGATGTGCTGCGGGGTTTGCCGGTGCGGGTGCAACTCAGTCGCATGGGCTACAGCGCCGAAGTGGCCTTGTCCGACGAATGGCGTTTTTATCCCACCGATGCAGCGCTGGCTGACTGGCGCGGGCAAGCGCACAGCGGCCTAGCGCAGGTGGTCTACACCAGCGGTCGCGCGGCCGACATGGCCTTGTCATAGAACGCAACCCAGGTTGTCATGGAAATGACACGAAGCCATTGAAAACTTCTAGTTACAAGCGTCCACCCGTTCGATCCCTGGGAGCGCTTGGCCATCCGGTGCCTACTACCCGCGCTTCTTCTTCCGCCATGGGTCGACTCCCGCCGACGCTGCCGCCTTCCGCGCGCGCGTGGCTCAGCCGCGATCAGGCCATCTTGGACTTCAACACCCGGGTGCTCGATTGGGCACAACGAGAAGACGTGCCCCTGCTTGAGCGGCTGCGCTACTTGTGCATCGTGTCGTCCAACCTGGACGAACTCATTGAGGTGCGCAGTGAGCTGCACCTGAAAGCCTACCTGGCCAATGACCAGCGCGGTGTGTACTCGGTCAAATCCTTTGAGGCTCTGCATCAGTCAGCCCATGCCCTGGTGACCGAGCAGTACCGCCTGTACAACGAAGCGCTGATGCCCGCGCTGGCCAAGCAGGGCATTGAAGTCATCACCCACGGCCAGCGCAATGCGCAGCAGCGCCAGTGGGTCAAGCGCTACTTTGATTCGCAGGTCAAGCCGCTGCTGCTGCCTGTGGCCTTGGACCCTGCCCACCCGTTTCCGCAGGTGGCCAACAAGTCGCTGAACTTCATTGTGCGTCTGGATGGTGCCGACGCGTTTGGGCGCGAGAACGACATTGCCATCGTCAAGGTGCCGCGGGTGCTGCCGAGGGTGATTCGGCTGCCCGAATCGGTCAGCCCCAAAGGGCGCGAGTTGTATGTGCTGCTGTCCAGCGTGATCCGCGCCCATTTGGCGGAGCTGTTTAGCGGGCGGCAAATGAACGAGTTTTCGCAGTTCCGCGTTACCCGGCATTCTGACTTGGCGGTGGACGAAGACGACGTGCGCAACTTGCGCACCGCCTTGCGCCAGGGGCTGGAGGTACGTCACTTCGGCCAAGCGCTGCGCTTGGAGGTGTCGGCCGATTGCTCTGAGCATCTGTGGAGTTTTTTGCTCAAACAATTTCACCTGCCCAAAGCGGCGCTGTACCAGGTCAGCGGGCCAGTGAACTTGGTGCGCCTGACTCAGTTGGTGGATTTGATTGATCGGGCCGATTTGCGCTTTACCCCGTTTACGCCCGTGTGGCCTCGGCAGCTCGTGCCGGGTCAATCGATGTTCGAGCGCATTGCGCAGGGCGACGTGCTGGTTCACCAGCCGTTTGAAGACTTTGGTGCGGTGGTGCAGTTGCTGCGTGAAGCGGTCAACGACCCGAACGTGCTGGCGATCAAACAAACGATTTATCGCACTGGCGCTGATTCGGAGTTGATGCAACTGCTGCGCGAAGCGGTGCGGGTGGGCAAAGAAGTCACCGTGGTGGTGGAGCTCAAGGCGCGCTTTGATGAAGAGGCCAACATCAACTGGGCCGAGGCCTTGGAAGCCGTGGGCGCACAGGTGGTGTACGGCGTGGTGGGGCTCAAGACCCACGCCAAGATGATGCTGATCACGCGCCGCGAAGGGCGCCAATTGCGTCGCTACGGGCACCTGTCTACTGGCAACTACAACCCGCGCACCGCACGGCTGTACACCGATCTGAGCTACTTCACCGCAGAGGCGGCCATGACGGCCGACATGGACGCGGTGTTCTCGCATATTGCCGCCCAAGGCGTGCTACCCCGCATGCGGCGCTTGTGGGTGTCACCCTGGGCGCTGCACAAGAACTTGCTGGCGCAAGTGGCCCGGTGCGAGCGCGAGGCCACGCAGGGCGGCGCGGCGCGCATTGTTATCAAGACCAATGCCCTCACCGATGAACCCCTGATGCGCGCCCTGGCACGCGCATCACAAGCAGGCGTGGTGGTGGACCTGATCGTGCGCGGGGCCTGCATGCTGCCCGCTGGCGTCGAAGGCTTTAGCGACCGGGTGCATGTGCGCTCAGTGGTCGGCCGGTTTCTGGAGCATTCGCGGGTGTTTTACTTCAGTGCAGGCGGCACCGAGCATCTGCTGCTGTCCAGCGCCGACTGGATGAACCGCAACATGATGCGGCGGGTAGAAATTGCCTGGCCCGTAGACGACCCAGCGTTGCGCCAGCGCATCTTGGACGAGTGCTTGGCGACCTATTTGGCTGACGGTGTAGACGCTTGGGTAATGCAGGCAGACGGCACTTACAAGCGCACTGGCAGGCTGCCGCAAAGCGCAGCCGCAGCGTCATCGGCGAGCGCCAGCGTTGCGACTCCACGCCGGGCGCGCAAGGGCGCGGCTGAGCATGCGTTGAGTGCTCAAGCCACTTTGGTAGCGGCCTACCGAGACCCAAGCCCAGTGGGCGAAATGCCGACCCAATGGCCTGTTAGGCGCGCGCCTAAGTCCGCGCCCAGGTCCGCGGCTAAATCCGCGTCAAACTCCCCGCCAAACTCCCGGCGTTAGGCACGCGTGGCGCCGCTCCCGCATTGAGCAGACCGCGACCCTGAGCGGGCAGCCACGGTGTTCGGCTAATCTGCGGGGCGTAGAGCCCGATGACGGCGCTCCTACCTCGGGGAACCCGCCAATTTCCAGGCGAACAATCAAACAGGATTTGAACCATGTCGATTTCGATGTATTCGGCCAGCGTGCCGGTGTGCCAAAGCATGCTCAGCAACCTGCGTCACATGCTGGATAAGGCCCAAGCGTTTGTGGCCGCCAAGGGCTGTGACCCCGTTGCGTTGACTCAATACCGTCTGGCCCCCGACATGCTGCCTTTTACCCGGCAAGTCTTGATCGCATGTGATGCGGCCAAAAACGGCGTGGCGCGTATCAGCGGGCTAGAAGCCCCGAAGTTTGACGACACCGAAAGCACCCTGGCCGAGTTGCAAGACCGCATTGACCGCACCTTGGCCTTTCTGGCCACCGTGCCTGCCAGCGCGATGGACGGCACCGAAGAGCGCGCCATTACCTTTCCGGTGGGGCGCGACGCTACCCGCACCATGCCAGCGGAGGCCTATCTCAAGCACTGGATGCTGCCCAACCTGTTTTTTCATGTCACCACGGCCTATGCCATCTTGCGCCACAACGGCGTGGAGCTGGGCAAGGCTGACTATTTGGCTGGTGCCAAGCGCTAAAAGCTTGAGGTGCCCGAAGAGGCGTGATTCACCGCCCCGACGCACGGGGTGCGACAGCGTCGCCCGAGGTTGAAGTGCAATTTTTTGGGGGGTGTGCAGCCCCTCTTACATCAACATGGTGTTCCGAATCAGCCCCACCGCCACGCCTTCAATTTCGAAGGTGTCGCCCGGCTCCACCACGATCACCGGATAGTCGGGGTTTTCGGGCAGCAGCTCGATGTGCTCTGCGGTGCGGCGCAAGCGCTTCACGGTGACGTCATCACCCAGCCGTGCCACGACGATCTGGCCGTTTTTCACATCCTTGGTGGTTTGCACAGCCAGCAAATCGCCATCTAGGATGCCTGCGTCGCGCATTGACATGCCACGCACCTTGAGCAGGTAGTCGGGCTTGCGCTGAAACATGGTGCTTTCAACGTAATAGGTTTGATCCACATGCTCTTGGGCCAAGATGGGCGAGCCGGCCGCGACCCGACCCACCAAGGGCAGTGCCAGCTGCGCCAGCCCGGGCAATGGAAGCGGGATTTGCTGGTACCGCGCTTCATTCAGGGAGCGCAGCACGTCTCCGTTCAGGCGTATACCGCGTGACGTACCGCTGACCAGGGTGATAACGCCTTTGCGAGCCAAGGCCTGCAAATGCTCCTCAGCCGCGTTGGGTGAGCGAAAGCCTAGCTCAGCCGCAATTTCAGCCCGCGTGGGTGGCGCACCCGTGCGTGCAATCGCGGTCGTGATGAGCTCGAAGATTTGCTGTTGGCGCGCAGTGAGCTTGGGCGGATCAAACATGGTTAGGCTCCTGTACACAATGGGCCCGGCTGAGGGGTTTGCACTTGCGGCGCAAGTCGCGCTAGTTGCTGCAAACCTACCTAATCCAACCCATTACTGATTTCGTATCCAGTATCTGGGTTTTTACACAGCTATTCAAGTCTTTTCTGCGATGCAAGGGGCAGACGTGCGCAAAATCGTGGTGTTAGCAACGGGTGGCACCATCGCGGGCCAGTCCGCCCGGTCCGGCGACCATGTCGGCTACCAAGCCGGCACGCTGGGTGTCCAGCAGATGTTGGCCGCAGTCTTGGGTGAGCCACCAGCGCGCAGCGACGCCTACCCAAGCGCTCACGGCTATGCCGTGCATGCCGTTCAGGTGGCCCAGATCGACAGCAAAGACATGACTTGGGCGGTGTGGTGCCAGTTGTTGGAGCACTGCGCCGACGCCTTGGCTGACCCGCTCACATCTGGGGTGGTGATCACCCACGGCACGGACACGCTCGAGGAGACCGCCTACTGGCTTCATCGTGTCCTGGGTCCGAAGCGGCCGGTGGTTCTGGTGAGCGCCATGCGTCCGGCAAGCGCGCTGAGTGCGGACGGGCCGCAAAACTTGCTTGATGCGCTGCTGGTGGCGGCGTGTGGCGAGTCGGCGGGCTTGGGCGGGGTGTTGGCCATCGCGGCGGGCACCGTCCACACAGCGCAGGCGGTGTTCAAAGCTCACCCGTACCGCATGGATGCGTTCTCAAGTGGTGACAGCGGTCCTGTTGCCTATGTGGAGCAAGAGCGCTTGCGTGTGGTGCGTGCTGCGGCGGGGTCAGGCGGTGGCGGCGACGCGGCGACCGCCGCGCGGCCGGAGCGTGCAGAGCTATCCCGAGCAATGGCCTTGCACGGCGATCAAGGTCCGTGGGTGGCGATGGTGCACAGCGGCGCCGATGCCCGCGCCGCTGAAGTCGATGTCTGGGTGCGGGCGGGGGTGCAGGGTCTGGTCATTGTGGGCACTGGCAACGCCACGGTGCACCAAAGTCTGTGGCCTGCGCTGGAGCGTGCGCATCAGGCGGGCATCGTGATGCGGCGAACATCCCGCTGCCTGTTGGGGCCAGTGGTATCGGTTCACGCTTCGGGTGAGGCGGCGGGTGGGTTGGATCTGTGGTGCCCAGTCAGTGCCCTCAGTGCGCCCAAGCTCCGGGTGGCCCTTCAGCTGAGTCTGGCCATGGGATTGGCGTTGCCCTGAAGGCCATGACCACACCCGTCATGTGGCATTCCGACGCAGGTCGCGCCCACACAGTCCGCAAATTTTGCCCATCGCCCAGGGTTTGTCGCAGAGCCACCTCTCGGGGCGGCTACCATCCCCGCCAATGCCCAACACAAAAGACCTTTTTCAGTACCTGAGGCCTGAGCAGGCCGTCGAGGCGCTGGGCGATCAAGACGCTGCCCGCGACTTGCTCGCGATGGTGGCCGACACGCTGGAAACCGACATCCCGAATGTGGCGACGCACTTGTTGAGCGATTTGCCTCGCGCCCACGGCGTCTTGCACACGCTCAAAGGCTTTTTGCCGGTAGTGTGTGACGCTGAACTGGCCATCCAGGTGGCCCAGGTAGAGAAGCTTTCTGCGGCGGGCGACGGTGCTGCGGCGCTGGCGCATTGGCCCCCAGTGGCCCAAGGGTTACAGCAGCTAGGCGCCGAAATCCATCGATGGTTGTCCATCCAGACCAAACGGGATGTTCCGGCCCTGCCTCCCACCTTTGTGGCGCCGGCGGGGGTGGTGGAACTCGGTGTCACCGAACCCATGCCGCTTGACCACGCGTTTGAGCGCCAGCATGTGTACCTGCGGCTCGACCAAGCGCGGCGCGCCTTGGGCGACGACGCCACCGTGTTCGACATGCTCGAGCTGTTGGTGCAGACGCTTGACGCCGACCTGGGCCGGGTGGTGGAGGCCTTGGACCAAAACGATGTGGCCACGGCGCAGGGCATCTTGCATCCAATCAAGGGTTTCTTACCGGTGTTTTGCAGCGTGGAGCTGTGCGACCTGGTGGCCACGGTGGAATACCTCAGCAAAGACTCCACCGCACCCGAGGTGCGCGCCGCGTTCGAGACGGTGCGCCCGCAGCTGCTGGAGCTGCGCGCCGAGGCTGCGGCCGAGCTGAAAGCGCACGCTATCACCGGGGACACGCACGCCCTGGTGGCGCCAGATCTAGATTTGGTGCAGGGCACTTCACCTTCGGGCTTCGAGACGCACGAACTTTCGCGGCTGCCGTCTGACTTTGGCCTAAGCGCCTTCGGCCAACAATCGTCGGCGCCGCCCGTGCCCCTTGAGCGGCCG
Source organism: Comamonadaceae bacterium (assembly GCA_013297985.1). Taxonomy (GTDB): domain Bacteria; phylum Pseudomonadota; class Gammaproteobacteria; order Burkholderiales; family Burkholderiaceae_C; genus JAAFIY01. Next base: position 29,195 of record JAAFIY010000042.1, read on the forward strand.
AGCTACAAACACCTGATGGTCGAACGTGCTGATCGGCTGTTGGGTGATCGGCAAGCCGTCTTGGACATCGCGGCCATTTTGGCCACCACCCTGATCGATGACTTGGGCCGTGTACGCCAGGCGCTCAGCCAAGGCGATGTGGCTCAAGCCAGCCGTTTGCTGCATCCCCTGAAGAGCTCCGTGGCCGTGTTTTGTGACGAAGCCACCGCCGACGCTATTGCCACGGTCGAGTTCCTCAGCACCCAATGCACCGCTCAAGAAGTGCTGACGGCTTTTGATGCAGTTGAACCCAACTTGCGCGCCATGGCGCTGGAGCTGGATGACTTTTTAGCCGCGCGCACCTGAACAGCTGCCGCGTTTGTCCGTGTAGGACCTGTGCGCGCAGGCGTCTAGGATGGGTGTACTTTTTGGATGTGGGATTGGCAATTTATGCGCAGTTTGACGATTAGCGGACGCTTGTACGTCTTGATGGCGATCGCTGCCGTCATGGCCCTGGTGCTGGGTGTGTCGGGGCTGTTAGGCATGGGTGCTGCGCGCGACGCGCTGCGCACGGTGTACGAAGACCGGGCAGTGGCCCTGGGCAAGTTGGCCGAAATCCAGCGGCTGATGTATGAGACCCAACTTGCTTATCACGAGGGCCTGAGCAATCCGAAGGCAGATGTGCTGCGTGACAAGGGCGCCGAAGTGGCCGCCAACCGAATCGCCGTCGATAAGGTGATCGAGGCCTACGTGGCGACCACGATTGCCCCCGAAGAAAAAGCCCTGTTGGATGAATTCCAAGCCGCGCGGGTGGCCTTTCGGCAGCAGCTTGCTGAGCCCCTGGGCCAACTCATCGCAGAAGGTGGCATTGGCGACGCGCGGCTGCTGATGCGCGACAAGATGGAGGCCACCTATGCCCCGATTGAAAAGGCGCTTGCCAAGCTCATCACCTTGCAAGTGGACATGTCGCGCAATGAATACCAGGCGGCCTCTGCACGGTATGCCACTTTGCGTTTGACGACGATCGCCTGCTTGGCTGTAGGCCTTGCCCTGATGCTGACTGTGGGCCTTCTGATCACCCGAAGCGTGACCCGGCAGCTCGGGGGTGAGCCGTCTGATCTTCAGCGCCTGACACGCGAGATCGCATCAGGCAATCTGGCCGCGCATGTAGAGCTTTCACCCAATGCGCAGGGCTCAGTGCTCGCCGACATGGTGGCCATGCGCGACAGCCTAGCCCGAGTCGTCAGCACCGTGCGCCTGGGCGCTGACAGCGTGGCCACCGGCAGCTCAGAGATTGCAGGCGGCAACCAAGACCTGTCGCAGCGCACCGAACAACAAGCCAGCGCGCTCGAGCAAACGGCATCCAGCATGGAAGAGCTCGGCTCCACCGTGCGCCACAACGCCGACAACGCCGCCCAAGCCAACCAACTGGCCGTCACTGCAAGTGATGTGGCCGTCAAAGGCGGCGAAGTGGTCGCCCAAGTGGTCGACACCATGCGCGGCATCAACGAAAGCAGCCGAAAGATCGCCGACATCATCAGCGTCATTGACGGCATCGCCTTTCAAACCAACATCTTGGCCTTGAACGCCGCAGTCGAAGCCGCCCGCGCAGGCGAGCAAGGCAGAGGCTTCGCCGTGGTCGCCAGCGAAGTGCGAGGACTCGCCCAGCGCAGCGCCCAAGCCGCCAAAGAAATCAAAGAACTCATCAACGCCAGCGTCGAGCGCGTGGAACACGGCACCACCTTAGTCGACCAAGCGGGCACCACCA
>JAAFIY010000043.1 GCA_013297985.1 Comamonadaceae bacterium
CCATCAGCCACTGGAAAGCCAGCGGCCTGGACTTCCGCCGCCTGTTTGCGCAGCCCCAGGTGGGCCCCGAGGTGCCGCGTCGCCACACCAGCGAGCAAGACCACGGCCTGCACAAGAGCCTGGACAACGTGCTGATTGAAAAATCACGCGCGGCCATCGAGCGTGGCGAAAAGGTGCACTTCATTGAAGTGGCCCGCAACGTCAACCGATCGCTGGGCGCCATGCTGTCGGGCGCCGTCACCAAGGCGCATCCTGAGGGGCTCACCGACGACACCATCCGCATTCAGCTTGAAGGCACCGGTGGCCAATCGTTTGGCGCTTTCTTGGCGCGTGGCATTACCTTGTATTTGATTGGTGACGCCAACGACTACACCGGCAAGGGCCTTTCCGGCGGCCGCATTGTGGTGCGCCCCAGCATTGATTTCCGGGGCCTGGCCACTGACAACATCATCATCGGTAACACCGCCCTGTACGGTGCCACCACGGGTGAGGCCTACTTCAGCGGCGTAGCCGGTGAACGCTTTGCGGTGCGTTTGAGCGGCGCCACCACAGTGGTGGAAGGCACTGGCGACCATGGCTGCGAATACATGACCGGCGGCACCGTCGTGGTGCTGGGCAAAACCGGCCGCAACTTTGCCGCTGGCATGAGCGGCGGCGTGGCCTATGTCTATGACGAAGACGGCCAATTTGCCCGCCGCTGCAACACCGCCATGGTCACGCTTGAAAAAGTGCTGAGCGCGGCCGACCAACAAGCCGCTGGCGGCGAAGCCACCTGGCACCGCGGTCAAGCCGATGAACCCCAGCTCAAGCGCCTGTTGGAAGAGCACAACCGCTGGACGGGCAGCCGCCGCGCCCGCGAGCTGCTGGACCAGTGGGACACCGCCCGCGCCAAGTTTGTGAAAGTGCTACCCACTGAATACAAACGCGCCCTGGGCGAGATGGCCGCCAAGAAAGTCGCCCTGCAAGCCCAACAGGCCGCAACGACCACCAATACGGCGCAAGAAGCTACAAAAACTGTAGCAAACGGCAAAAAAGCAGGCAAAACCAAGAGCGGCGAATCCATCAGCGCCCAGTAGGGCCGCACCGCTTGCTCCGTCTTGTTGAAACCCACGTTTAGAACCGCGCACCGCAGAGCATCACACCATGGGCAAAGTCACTGGTTTCTTGGAATTTGAACGGCTTGAAGAGGGCTACGCCCCAGTTGCTGAGCGCGTCAAGCACTACAAAGAATTTGTCATTGCGCTGGACGACAGCCAAGCCAAAAAGCAAAGCGCGCGCTGCATGGACTGCGGCACGCCCTTTTGCAACAGCGGCTGCCCGGTCAACAACATCATTCCCGACTTCAATGACTTGGTGTTTCAGGGCGACTGGCGGCGCGCCATCGACACCCTGCACAGCACCAACAATTTCCCTGAATTCACCGGCCGCATTTGCCCCGCGCCCTGCGAAGCCGCTTGCACGCTGAATGTGAACGACGACCCGGTGGGCATCAAAAGCATTGAGCACGCCATCATCGACCGCGCCTGGAACGAAGGCTGGGTGGTGCCCGAGGTGGCACAAAGCAAAACCGGCAAAAAGATCGCCGTGGTGGGCTCTGGCCCCGCAGGCCTGGCAGCGGCCCAGCAGTTGGCCCGCGTAGGCCACGACGTGACGGTGTTCGAGAAAAACGACCGCATTGGCGGCCTGCTGCGCTACGGCATTCCTGACTTCAAGATGGAGAAGTCGCACATCGATCGCCGGGTGGAGCAAATGCAGGCCGAAGGCGTCACCTTCAAAACCGGCGTGGTGGTGGGGCGCGATAAGCACCCACTGGGCGCTGATAGCAAGGTCACCAACTGGGCCAAAGAAGTGGTCACGCCCGAAGCCCTGCAGGCTGAGTTTGACGCGGTGCTGCTGTGCGGCGGCTCGGAGAACAGCCGCGATCTGCCGGTGCCCGGGCGCGACCTGAGCGGCGTGCATTTCGCCATGGAATTCTTGCCTTTGCAAAACAAGGTGGTGGCGGGCGACAAGGTGGCCGGGCAGATCATGGCCAGCGGCAAGCGGGTGGTGGTGATTGGTGGCGGCGACACCGGCAGCGACTGCGTGGGCACCAGCAACCGCCATGGCGCCATCGGCGTCACCCAGTTTGAGCTGATGCCCCAGCCGCCCGAAGAAGAAAACAAGCCGCTGGTGTGGCCCTATTGGCCGCTGAAGTTGCGCACCAGCTCTAGCCACGAAGAAGGCTGCGAGCGCGAATTTGCCATCAGCACCAAAGAATTCGTGGGCGAAAAAGGCCGCGTCACCGGGGTGAAAACGGTGCGGGTGCAGTGGGAAAACGGCCGCATGCAAGAAGTGCCGGGGTCTGAGCACATCGTGCCGGCTGACTTGGTGCTGCTGGCCATGGGTTTTGTGTCGCCGGTCTCACCGGTGCTGGAAGCCTTCGGGGTGGAAAAAGACGTGCGCGGCAATGCCCGCGCCCACACCGATGAACGCGGCGGCTACGCCACCAACGTGCCCAAGGTGTTTGCCGCAGGCGATATGCGCCGGGGCCAAAGCTTGGTGGTATGGGCGATCCGAGAAGGCCGCCAAGCCGCCAAGGCGGTGGATGAGTTTTTGATGGGCAGCTCGGTGCTGCCGCGCTAACTGGCCCGCACGCCCTGAAGGCACCGCATGAAACTTGGCTACACCATCATCTACGTACCCTCGGTGCCCGAAACGCTGGCTTTTTATGAGCGTGCGTTTGGCGTCCCCACCCGTTTTTTGCACGATTCAAACGCCTACGGCGAGCTGGAAACCGGGGCGACCGCCTTGGCCTTTGCCAGCCACGAATTGGGCGAGATGAACTTTGCGGGGGGCTATGTGCGCGCAGACCCTAGCCAGCCGCCGCTGGGCATCGAGATCGCTTTTGTCACCGCCGATGTGCCCGCAGCCTTTGATCGCGCGGTTGCGGCTGGTTGTGCCGCGCTGTCGGCACCCACTGAAAAGCCCTGGGGCCAAACCGTGGCCTATGTGCGCAGCGCCGAAGGCACCTTGGTGGAGCTGTGCAGCCCGATGGGTTGAGGGCGAGTTGATGACTGCGATGCTACAAGATTTGTAGCTAACTACGCCCTTTTCTAGGGCTCAGCAGCCCGATTGACTGTGGATCTTTAAGCCCGCGTCTGCTTGTCGCGCCACTTGCGCAAATTGGCCGCAGCCTGCTGGCGCACCTTGCCGCGCAGCAGGGGCGTCCAGCCCAACACCAGCCCGGCGGGCCCCAGCGCCTGGCGGGACCAGCGCCAAAAATCAAAGCTGTCCACATGCCGTTGGATGCGGCCCTGGGCATCAAACTCAAATTCGGCATCGATCACGTTGTGCACCATGCGCCCGGTGGCGCTAAAGCGGTAGGTGGCCTCCCAGTGCGCACTGTGGTCGGTGATCTTGCTGTGCTGGAGCCGCCAGACATCCGCGCCTTGGGTGCGCACGGCTTCAGTCAGCATGCGCCACATGGCGCCAATTTCTTCTGCACCGCGCAGAGAAAAGGCGGGGTCTTCAAACGTGGCGTCGGCTGCATACGCCGCTTGCATCGCCTCGCCGTCCAGGGCGGCGAAGCGGGTATAGAAGTATTCGATGCGCTGTGCGCGAATCAGATCAGCCATGCGTGGACGCCCCCATAGACGTCCCATTGTGCAGCCCGCTGCCCCGCTCTGGGCACGGTGTGGGCGCCGATACACAGGGGCGGGCATGGCACTAGGTGATTCCCTTATCATCAAAAGCGGCTGGCACCGATCCAGCCTTTTTTGTCTGCGTTTGCATCCATCGCCCCCGCCCCTGACCTTGAACGCTCCGCTTGTTGACATCCGTGGCCTGACGTTTGGTTATGGCAAAGGCCGCCCGATTCTGGACGGCGTGACGCTGTCCATTGCGCGTGGCCAGGTCACCGCCATCATGGGTGCGTCAGGCGGCGGCAAAACCACGCTGTTGCGTTTGATTGGCGGGCAGGTGCGGGCCCAGGTAGGTGAGGTGCGCTTGGCCGCGCCCCTGAACCGCCCCGACCGCGAGCCCGAAGACGTCGGCCGCATGGACCTGACACAGCTCTACGAAGCCCGTCGCCGCATGGGCATGCTGTTTCAGTTTGGCGCGCTGTTCACTGATTTGAGCGTGTTTGACAACGTGGCTTTTCCCTTGCGCGAACACACCAACCTGCCCGAATCGCTGGTGCGTGACATCGTGCTGATGAAGCTGCACGCGGTGGGCCTGCGCGGCGCGCGTGACTTGATGCCCAGTGAAATCTCAGGCGGCATGGCGCGCCGGGTGGCGCTGGCGCGCGCGATTGCGCTCGACCCAGAACTGGTGATGTACGACGAGCCTTTTGCGGGGCTTGACCCCATTTCGCTGGGTACCGCCGCGCGCTTGATTCGTCGCCTGAACGACACCATGGGCCTGACCAGCATTGTGGTAAGCCACGACTTGGATGAAACCTTTCAAATTGCAGATCGCGTGATCGTGCTGGCCCATGGCAAGGTGGCGGCCGACGGCACCCCCGACGAAGTGCGCCACAGCAGCGATGAACTGGTGTCGCAGTTTGTGTCCGCGCGGCCGGATGGCCCCGTCAAGTTCCACTACCCCGCCACCGATGTGGCGGTGGACTTTGGCCCCCCGGGCGCCCAAAGCGCAGCGGGCACATCTGGCGCCACCGGCGGAGCGCCCCGATGAGCTTGCAGCAGTCAATTGAAAACCTGGGCGCAGGTACCCGCCAATGGCTGGCCGATGTGGGCTTTGCCGCACGGCTCTTGTGGCGGCTGTTTCAAACCTTGCCCTACGCGGTGCGGCGCGGTGGCCTGGTGGGCCAGCAGATTCATTTTTTGGGCAACCACTCGCTGGCCATCATCACCGTGTCGGGCCTCTTTGTCGGCTTTGTGCTGGGCCTGCAGGGCTACTACACCCTGCAGCGCTATGGCGCGGCCGAGGCGCTGGGCCTGTTGGTGGCGCTGAGCTTGGTGCGTGAACTGGGGCCGGTGGTCACCGCGCTGTTGTTTGCGGGCCGCGCGGGCACCAGCCTGACGGCGGGCATTGGCCTGATGAAAGCGGGCGAACAACTCAGCGCCATGGAGATGATGGCCATTGACCCGATTAACCGCGTCTTGGCGCCGCGCTTTTGGGGTGGCTTGGTTGCCATGCCCATCTTGGCGGCGGTGTTCAGCGCCGTGGGCATCATGGGCGGCTGGTTTGTGGGCGTGGTGATGATTGGGGTGGACGGCGGAGCCTTTTGGAGCCAGATGCAAGGCGGTGTGGATGTGCTGGCCGATGTGGGCAATGGCGTGGTCAAAAGCCTGGTGTTTGGGGTCACCGTGACCTTTGTGGCGCTGCTGCAAGGCTGGCGCTGTCAGCCCACACCCGAAGGGGTATCCCGCGCCACCACCCGCACCGTGGTGATGGCCTCGCTGGCGGTGCTGGGGCTTGACTTCGTGCTCACCGCCATGATGTTTTCGATCTAAGGGGAGAGCGTCCACATGGAACGTTCACGCAATGATTTGTGGGTGGGGCTGTTTGTGCTGATTGGCGCCGCGGCGCTCTTGTTTTTGGCGCTGCAGTCGGCCAACTTGCTGCAGGTTCGTTGGGGCTCCACCTACGGCGTGACCGCCAAGTTCGACAACATCGGCGGGCTTAAGCAGGGCGCAGCGGTGAAAAGTGCGGGTGTGGTGGTGGGCCGTGTGAACCTGGTCACATTCGATAACACAAGCTTCCAGGCCAAGGTCCACCTTGAGATGGACAGCCGATATGCTTTCCCCAAAGACAGTTCGCTGAAGGTCTTGACCAGCGGCCTGCTGGGCGAGCAATACGTGGGCATTGAAGCTGGGGCCGACGACAAGACCCTCACCGCCGGTGACACCATCGGCACCACGCAGTCGGCCATCGTGCTGGAAAACCTGATCGGGCAGTTTCTGTACAACCGCGCCGCCGACGGCGGTGGCGCACAAAACGCGACAGGGCCCAAGAAATGAACTCGGCGCTATCATTTTCAGAGCTACTTAGGCCGATAAATAGGCCGCCAGCAGCGTTTTCAGTGCTTGCTTTTGGCGTGGGTGTGCAGCGTGCGCTAGCTTGGGCGCTGTTGGCATTGATGCTGCTGTTGGGCGGCTGCGCCACCGGGCCGCAGGCCGATCCGCGTGATCCGTTTGAGCCGCTCAACCGCAGCGTGTCTAACTTCAATGACGGGCTCGATCGCGCCGTCATCAAACCCACCGCACAGGTCTATCGCAACGTCACGCCCGACTTGATTCGCACAGGCATCAGCAATTTCTTCGCCAACCTCACCGATGTCTGGTCGGCCATCAACAACTTGCTGCAAGCCAAGCCGCATCAAGCGGCCGAGACTTTTCTGCGCTTTAACGTCAACACCTTCTTTGGCTTGGCGGGGCTATTGGATGTAGCGGGTGAAATGGGCATTGAGCGCCACCGCGCCGACTTTGGCCAAACGCTGGCGCGCTGGGGCATTCCGTCGGGGCCGTATTTGGTGCTGCCGGTGCTGGGGCCGTCCACGGTGCGCGACAGCTTGGCCATTGGGCTTGAACTGCGCAACGACCCGCTCACCGGCATTGATGAAGTACCGGTGCGCAACAGCCTGACCGCGCTGCGCATTGTGGAAACCCGCGCCAACCTGCTGCGCGCGGGCGAGGTGCTGGACGGCGCTGCGCTGGACAAATACACCTTTACCCGCGACATCTTCTTGCAGCGCCGTGCCGCACAAGTGCGCCGTGAAGGCGAAGCTGACCCAGCGGACGCCGACGCCAACCCTGACGCACCGCTGCCCGCCGCCGCTCCAGCGCCTTCGCGCTAAAGCGCGGCGTGATCAATCGCCCGTCTTGTCAGCCCACTGCGCGCTGCTGCGTTGTAGTTCTGGCTGGATACCCGCACCGAACCCTGGAAGGAAACTGTCTGCCATGAGCGCTTTCGTCAATCGTTTCACTGACCGCTTGGGGTCCTTGGGCTCGGCCAGGCTGTCGCGCCGCCAGGCGCTGGCTGCCACTGCGGCTTGGGCAGCCTTGGCAGCCGCGCCCGCCCATGCGGCCGATGAGGCAGCTGACGAAATGATTCGCCGCTTGTCCACCGAAGTGCTGGACGCCATCAGAAATGACCGTGCCATCAAAGACGGCGACTTGAGCAAAGTGATCGCGCTGGTTGACAGCAAGATCATGCCCAACGTCAACTTTCGCCGCATGACGGCGTCAGCCGTGGGCCCGCAGTGGCGTCAAGCCACCCCCGATCAACAAGCGCGGCTGCAGGCTGAATTCAAAGTGCTCTTGGTGCGCACCTATTCGGGCGCATTGGCGCAGGTGAGTGATCAAACCATCACCGTGCGACCGTTTCGCGCCGCCCCCGAAGATCGCGAAGTGGTGGTGCGCACCGAAGTGCGCGGTCGCGGCGAACCGGTGCAGCTGGACTATCGGCTCGAGCGCACCCCCGGCGACGGCGCAGGCTGGAAGATCTTCAACCTCAACGTACTGGGCGTGTGGCTGGTGGAAACCTATCGCAGCCAGTTTGCCGCCGAAATCAACGCCCGCGGCCTGGATGGCTTGATCGCCACCTTGGCTGATCGCAACAAAGCGGCAAGTGGCCGACGCAGCTAGGCGCCCGCTGCGGCCAGTCAGTTGATTGCTATTATTTGTATAGCTACTTGCGCCCATTTATCAAGCGCTGCAGGCCGTTTTGATCATTTCCCATGCTGATCTTGCCCGCTGAACTCACCCATGCCCACGCGCGTGCCACCCTGCACTTGCTGCGCCAGGGCGTGGGGCCGGTGGGTGGTGCGCCGGTGCTGGCTGATGCGTCGGGCTTGCTGCGCTTTGATTCATCGGCGCTGGCGGTGCTGCTGGCGCTGCGGCGCGACTGTGTGGAGCGGGGCTTGAGCTTCAGCGTGCGCGGTTTGCCCGGTGCGTTGCGCGAACTGGCCGTGCTGTACGGCGTGGCCGAACTGCTGCCTGCTGCGCCCTAGGGCCACCAACCGTCGCCCCAGGAGGCCGCCCGGCGCTACTTGGGCGCCAAGCCTCACGCGTCGGGCGTCCGACCGGTAAAATCAGGGGTTGTCCCCGCCGACCCAGAAGCCGCCAGCGCTTTGGGTCATCTTGGCTGCCGTGCGGATCGGTGTGCAGCCAACCCCCCAATCGATCTTGATTTGTCGACACCTTGGCCGCAGGTTTGTGGTGCGCGCCTGTCACCCCCCATGTCTGCCCCAGCTATTTCGTTTCAGTCAGTCAGCAAGGTCTACAGCGGATCGCGCGGCACGCTGCGTGCGTTGCACCAGGTGAGCCTGGACATTGCGCCGGGTGAATTCTTTGGCCTGCTGGGCCCCAACGGCGCGGGCAAAACCACGCTGATCAGCATCTTGGCGGGCTTGAGCCGGGCCACCAGCGGGCATGTGAAAGTGATGGGCCACGACGTGGTGGCCGACTACCAAACCGCCCGCAAGCTCTTGGGCGTGGTGCCGCAAGAGTTGGTGTTTGACCCGTTCTTCACCGTGCGCGAATCGCTGCGCATTCAAAGCGGCTACTTCGGCATCAAGGGCAACGACGCGTGGATTGACGAACTCTTAAGCGAGCTGGGCCTGACCGACAAAGCAGGCGCCAACATGCGGCAACTTTCGGGCGGCATGAAGCGCCGGGTGTTGGTGGCCCAGGCGCTGGTGCACAAGCCGCCGGTCATCGTGCTGGACGAGCCCACCGCCGGGGTGGATGTGGAGCTGCGCCAAACCCTGTGGCGCTTTGTGGCGCGCCTGAACCGCGAAGGCCACGCGGTGTTGCTGACCACCCACTATTTGGAAGAAGCGGAGGCGCTTTGCAGCCGCATCGCCATGTTGAAGCAAGGCGAGTTGATTGCGCTGGCGCCCACGTCTGAGCTGCTGGCCGCCGCGTCCAGTAACGTGATGCGCTTCAAGACCGACGACACCGTGCCAGAAGCCATCGCCAAAGGCGCCCGCATCACCGGCCGCATCGTGCAACTGCCCGCGCACGACGCCCACGCGGTCGAGCGCCACTTGGTCGCGCTGCGTGAAGCGGGCGTGCGGGTGAGCGACGTCGAAATCCGCAAGGCCGATCTGGAAGATGTGTTTTTGGATGTGATGGCTTCACGGACTTCAGCTGAGGTGACCAACCCCGCCGCCGGGCCGCCCCAAGGCGGGGGCGCCCCCGGGCCAAACATGGCCCCTACGGTAGCCGGGGGCAGCGAGGACGCAACGCGCACGAGCGTGGGGGCAGCGACATGACCGGCTGGCAAACCCTGCTCTACAAAGAAGTGCTGCGCTTTTGGAAAGTGGCTTTCCAAACCATCGCCGCCCCGGTGCTGACGGCGCTGCTGTATCTGATGATCTTCGGCCACGTGCTGGAAGACCATGTGCAGGTGTTCAACGGTGTCAACTACACCGCGTTTCTCATCCCCGGCCTGGTGATGATGAGCGTGCTGCAGAACTCGTTTGCCAACAGCTCCAGCTCGCTCATTCAAAGCAAGATCATGGGCAACCTGGTGTTCTTGCTGCTCACGCCGCTGTCGCACCGCGCCTGGTTTGTGGCCTATGTGGGCAGCTCGGTGGTGCGTGGCTTGGTGGTGGGCGCGGGCGTGCTGATGGCGGGCGCCTTGTTTGCGTGGCCGCAGTTGAAGCATCCGCTGTGGGTGCTGGGCTTTGCGGTGCTGGGCGCAGGCATGCTCGGTGCGTTGGGCTTGATTGCGGGCCTGTGGGCTGAAAAATTTGACCAGCTCGCCGCGTTTCAAAACTTTGTGATCATGCCCATGACCTTCTTGTCGGGCGTGTTTTATTCCATCCATTCACTGCCGCCGTTTTGGCAAACCGTGAGCCACCTCAACCCGTTTTTCTACATGATCGACGGCTTTCGCTACGGCTTTTTTGGCCAAAGCGACACCAGCCCCTGGCTCAGCCTGGGCATCGTCGGCGCCGCCTTTGTGGGCGTGAGCGCTCTGGCGCTGCACCTGCTGCGCACCGGCTACAAGATTCGCCAATAGACACCGCTTTGATGACTGCCGACCAACTGCAAGCGCTGATTGCCGCTGGCCTGCCCTGCCAGCACCTGGAAGTGACGGGCGATGGACGCCACTGGGCCGCCGTGGTGGTGTCCGAGGCCTTTGAGGGCAAGCGCCTCATTGCCCGCCACCAGCGGGTGTACGCCACGCTGGGCCAGCGCATGCACACCGACGAAGTGCATGCGCTATCGATGAAAACCTACACGCCCGCTGAATGGGCGGCTTCAGCCGACGAGGGCCACGCCTAATGGATCACCTGCTCATTCGCGGCGGTCGGCGTTTAAGTGGCACGGTGCCCATCTCTGGGGCCAAAAACGCCGCGCTGCCTGACTTGTGCGCCGCGCTGCTCACCGCTGATCCGGTGCTACTCACCAACGTGCCGCATCTGGACGACGTGGCCACCATGCTGCGTCTGCTGCGCGAAATGGGCGTGGCCATTGATCATCAGCCCGACGCCGATCAAGGCCGGGTGCAGCTGCATGCGGCCACCATCAGCCGACCGGCGGCGCCTTATGAACGCGTCAAAACCATGCGGGCGTCCATCTTGGCTTTGGGGCCCTTGCTGGCGCGCTGCGGCCAGGCCCGGGTGTCGCTGCCTGGCGGCTGCGCCATTGGCTCACGCCCGGTGGACCAGCACATCAAGGGCCTCAAAGCCATGGGCGCTGACATCGTGGTGGAGCACGGCGACATCATCGCCAAGCTGCCCGCAGGCCGCAGCCGTTTGCAGGGCGCGCGCATCACCACCGACATGGTGACTGTCACGGGCACCGAAAACCTGCTGATGGCCGCCACCCTAGCCCAAGGCGCCACGGTGCTGGAAAACGCCGCGCAAGAACCCGAAGTGGTGGACTTGGCTGAACTGCTCATTGCCATGGGTGCTCGCATTGAAGGTCACGGCACCAGCCGCATCACCGTACAGGGCGTAGACCAGCTGCACGGCGCTGCGCACCGCGTGGTGCCGGATCGCATCGAGGCGGGCACGTTTTTGTGTGCGGTGGCAGCCACGGGCGGCGAGACGCTGCTGACCGGTGCCCGCGCCGACCACATGGACGCGGTGATCGACAAGCTGCGCGACGCTGGCGCGCACATCACCGCGCAGGCCGACGGCGTGCACATTCGTGTGGACGGCCGCCTGCAAGCGCAAAGCCTGCGCACCCATGAATACCCCGGATTCCCCACCGACATGCAGGCGCAGTTCATGGCGCTGAACTGCGTGGCCGAAGGCACGGCCAAGGTCACTGAGACGATTTTTGAAAACCGCTTCATGCACGTTAACGAGCTGCTGCGCTTGGGCGCGCGCATCGAGATTGACGGCAATGTGGCGGTGGTGCAAGGCGTGCCCAAGCTGTCGGGCGCACATGTGATGGCCACCGATTTGCGCGCCTCGGCCAGTTTGGTGATTGCCGCGCTGGTGGCCGATGGGCAGACCCATGTGGACCGCATCTATCACCTCGACCGTGGCTATGACCACATGGAGCGCAAGCTGCGTGGACTCGGTGCCGATATCGAGCGTGTAAGACCATGAACCCCCACGCTCGTGCACTTCGTGTCCTCGCTGCCCCCACGGGGGTTTGGCTTCGCCCATGATTACCCTCGCGCTCTCCAAAGGCCGCATCTTTGACGACACCCAGCCGCTGCTGCAGCGCATGGGCGTCACGGTGCTGGATGACCCGGACACCTCGCGCAAGCTGATTCTGGCCACCAATCGGCCAGACGTGCGGGTGGTGCTGGTGCGCGCCACCGATGTGCCTACCTATGTGCAATACGGCGGGGCTGATTTGGGCGTGGTGGGCTTGGACACCTTGGTTGAGCACCGCGCCGAATGGTCGCAAGGCACCGCAGGCGGTGCGGCGGGCAACCTGTTGCAGCCCTTGGATTTGAAGCTGGCGCGCTGCCGCGTGAGCGTGGCGGTGCGCAGCGACTTTGACTACGCCGCCGCTGCCCGCCGGGGTGCACGCCTGAAAGTGGCCACCAAATACGTCGCCATTGCGCGTGAATTTTTTGCCGCCAAAGGCATGCACGTGGACTTGATCAAGCTCTACGGCAGCATGGAGCTGGCCCCGCTGACCGGCTTGGCCGATGCCATTGTGGATTTGGTCTCCACCGGCAACACGCTCAAGGCCAATGGCTTGGTGGAAGTCGAACGCATCATGGACATCAGCGCCCGTTTGGTGGTGAACCCGGCAGCGCTCAAGCTCAAGCGCGAAACCCTGCGGCCCTTGATGGACGACTTTGCTCGCGCGGTTCAAGCGCAGGGCTGAAATCACCATTCGCTATGAAATTTGTAGCTGCTCCCGCCCATTTAAAAAGCGCTTGCGCCGATTTTGAGCATCAGTTCAACGCCCGCCTGGCGTGGTCGGCCGACACCGATGCCGCCATTGAGCAGCGGGTGGCTGACATCTTGGCCGACGTGCGCAAACGGGGCGACGCGGCAGTGCTGGACTACACCGCACGCTTCGATGGTTTGCAGGCTGCGAACGTGGCTGATCTGGAACTGACCACCGCCGACTTTGCAGCCGCCTTCCAAGCCCTGCCCGCACACCAGCGCGACGCCCTGCAAGCCGCCGCTGACCGTGTTCGCAGCTACCACCAAGCGCAGAAAAAAGCCAACGGCGAAAGCTGGAGCTATACCGAGCCCGACGGCACGGTGCTGGGCCAAAAAGTCACGCCGCTGGACCGTGTGGGCATCTACGTGCCTGGTGGCAAAGCCGCCTACCCCAGCAGCCTCATCATGAATGCGGTGCCCGCCCAAGTGGCGGGTGTGGGCGAGATCGTGATGGTGGTGCCCACACCGGTGCGCGGCAGTGTGGCCACCGGCGGCGTTGAGGGCGCCAGCGGTGCATCGGCCACCCGTGGCGAACGCAATGAATTGGTGCTGGCCGCTGCCCACGTGGCCGGTGTCAACCGCGCGTTCACCATCGGTGGCGCACAAGCCGTGGCGGCGCTGGCCTATGGCACCGCCACCATCCCCCGCGTGGACAAAATCACCGGCCCCGGTAACGCCTATGTGGCCGCCGCCAAGCGCCGGGTGTTTGGCCAAGTGGGCATCGATATGATCGCGGGCCCCAGCGAGATTTTGGTGATTGCCGACGGCAGCACGCCCGCCGATTGGGTAGCCATGGACTTGTTCAGCCAGGCCGAGCACGATGAATTGGCGCAGAGCATCTTGCTGTGCCCAGATGCCGCCTACATCGCCCTGGTGCAGCGCGAAATGGATCGCCTGCTGCCCACCATGCCGCGTGCGGCCATCATCGCCAAAAGCCTGAATGATCGGGGCATGCTCATCCACACCCGCGACATGGCCGAAGCCTGCGCCATCAGCAACCGCATTGCGCCTGAGCACCTGGAGATCAGCAGCCGCAACCCGCGCCAGTGGGAGCCGCTGCTCAAGCACGCGGGCGCCATCTTCTTGGGCGCTTTCACCAGCGAAAGCCTGGGCGACTACTGCGCTGGCCCCAACCACGTGCTGCCCACCAGCGGCACGGCACGTTTTAGCAGCCCGCTGGGGGTGTATGACTTTCAAAAGCGCAGCAGCCTGATTGAAGTGAGCGAGGCGGGCGCGCAGACGCTGGGCCGCATCGCGCAAGTGCTGGCTGAAGGTGAAGGCCTGCCTGCGCATGCCCAAGCGGCTGTGATGCGGCTGCGGTGAACGCCGAGCCTACAGGCGCAGCCGCGCCAAGTGGCGCCCCGCCCGCGCCCGCGCTTGACCTGCGGCTTTTGGTGGTGATTGACACGGACGCCGCCAACGAAATCGACGACCCCTTTGCCATTGCCTGGGCCTTGCTGTCAATCGAGCGGCTGGACGTGCGTGGCGTGTACGCGGTGCCGCATTCGTTTGCCCATCGGCTGCGGGCGATGCGGCGCATCCAAGCGTGGCGCATGGGGCCTTCACATGAGATGCCGCAAGACGCGTGGTCGCAAGCGGTGGCGACCCACTGGGGCCCGCGGGCAGCGGCGCTGGTGGCACAGCACGGCTCGTTGGATGCCGTGGCGCATTGGCCCGTGTTTGATGCGCCTGGGCAGGGCACGGCCCGCAGCCTGAGCATCATTGAGCAGGTGCTGCAGCTCACTGGCCGCGCAGGCGATGTGCCCGCGCTGGCGGGCAGTGCGGCCTATTGCGGCCCCCACGATCCGACCCAATTGGCCGATGCGTCGCCCGCCGTGCAGCACTTGGTGGCCACCGCCCGCGCTCACGCGCGGCCCGACCAGCCGCTGTATGTCTTGGCCCTGGGCTGCCTGACCAACGTGGCGCAGGCCTTGACCTTAGCGCCAGACATCGCGCCTAGGCTGGTGGTGGTGTGGACGGCGGGCTACCCGTCGGTGGCGCGCCAGGTGAACTTGTCTTTCAACCTCGAACAAGACCTGATTGCCACCCGCGCCGTGCTGGCCAGCGGGGTGCCGATGGTCTATTTGCCAGGCTTCCAAGTGGGCGCGCAGTTGCGCCTGTCGCTGCCCGAGATGCAGCGCTTTGTGGCCCCGCAGGGCGCGCTAGGCGCATGGTTGCTGGATCTGTACCGCCATAACCCGCTGCGCGACTTTGCGGGCGTGGATGTGGACGCGCCGGGATTTTCGTGGGTGATTTGGGATTTGATCAATGTGGCTTGGGTCTTGAACCCGGCGTGGGTGCCCACCGATGTGCAGCCGGTACCCGCGCTCGACGAGCATCTGCGTTGGCAAGCCGGTGCACAGGGCACGCCCACGACGTTCTGGCGAGAGGCCTACGCCGTTCAGCGTGACGCCATCATGGCTGACCTGTTCGCCAAACTGGCGCGCTACGCCGGCGTTTAAGCCGCAGGGGCTGCGCCCCAGGCTGCTTCCAACCACTGGCATTCCACATCGATGCGCTCGATGACTTGCGCGCTCAGGTAGTGCGTGCTGCGTTCATGCACATGCCGCCACAGCGTGGGGTTGGGCTCGGTGGGCGCTAGGGCTTGGGCATTGCGGTGCAGCCATTGGGCGCACCAAGTGAGCGACCACAGTGCCATGGCGCGGCGCAGCGGGGCCAACCAGGCGCGGTCGCCCTCGGGCAGTTGCGCACCGCGCCACCAGTGGCTGTAGGCATCGGCCACTTGCACTGCGTCCAAGCTGGCATGGGTTTGCATGTCCCAGGTGGTGCTGGTGTACAGCGTGGCGTGGGCCAAATCCAGGGCCGGATAGCTGTAGCGGGCTTTTTCTAAATCCACCAACACCGCGCGGCCTTCGGGCGTGAGCACAAAGTTGCCGGGGTGGGCATCAAAGGCAATCAGTCGGCGGCTGGGGCGATGGGTGACTTGGTTTGCCAAGTGGCGCAGGCCGTGGTGCATTTGCTGTACCCGGTGCTTGGCCTGAGCATCGGGCAGGGCGGCCAGCAAGGCGGGCATTAGAGGGCTGATGTCATCGAGCAAATCGGCCAAGGGGTCGGCTGCATCGCGCAAGGGTGCCCGCAGCTCGCTGGCAGGCAGCGGCAGCGCATGCAAGGCCGCCAGGGCTTGCGCCAAGGCGGGCAAGTCGCGGGGCAGTTGGGCGGCGCGGCCGAGCACCTCGCGCACCAACAGGCCGCCGCGTGGCAGGGAGGGTGTCACGCTCAGCACAGCGCCTACGCGGGGGGTATGGCCGCAGGGCGCGGCGCGCTCAAAGCAAGCGTGTTCATAGGCCAGGTGCTCGGCGGGGGGCAAGCCCATTTGGCTGAACTTGGGCAGGCGCGCCAGCCAGCCGCTGGCGCCAATGCGCAGGTGCTCATGGGCCAGGCCGTGGTCGGCCAGCGGATACAAGGGCTGACCCGCCAGATGGGGGGCGTGGGTAGCCAGGGCTTGCGCCAGGGGCGGGTGGGTGATGGCGCAACCCACAGTCAGCCTCGCTCTGCGTCGTGCTGCGCGACCGGGCCCGGCGCCCGTGCGGCAGCGAGCCAACTGGGTGGCAGGTGCATCAGATCATCTGGCGTGTCCACGTCGGCCAGCGGAGCGCCTTCGGCCCAGGCCCAGCCCAAGGCTTGCAGGCGCTCGCGGGTTTGGTCGGCCACGCGAGCGGTGCCCCAGGTGAAGTGCGCGTCGTCAAACAGGGTGGGCGCGTCTTGGCGCAGGCCTATCCATACGTAGCCGCCATCCAGGGTGGAGCCTAGTGCGGCGGGGTGGGTGGCCAAGGCCTGGGCAGCCTGGCGCAGGTGGGCCGCCGTCAGCGCGGGTGCATCGGTGCCCATCAAGACCACCTGCGGCGCCCGCGCCAAGCCCCAGCGGGCGGCAGCCAGCATGCGGCTGCCCAGGCCCCCGTCGGGTTGATTGAAACGCTTTAAGCGCGTCAAGCCCTCAGCCGCGACGGGTGCCAGCGCAGCCACCCACGCAGGGTGTTGAGCGTGCGGTGCACAAGCCAACCCCACAGAGTCAACAGCTTGCGCCACGGCCAGCACCTGGGTGAGGGTATGGCGCAGCATGAGGGCGGCCAGGGTAGTGGCGCCTTGGGCGCCCAGGGCTGGCATCAGCCGCGTTTTGGCAAGGCCCGGCACCGGCGCTTTGGCCATGACCACCCAGGCGGTGGTGGGCAGGCCTGCAGCGGCGTGTGCCCTCATCGGTAGGCGCGGGCCAACTGTTCGGGCGACACGCCCAGGCTGTACAGCAGGCGCAGGCGCCACATCAGGGCGATGGTGGCCCAGGCGCCGCGCTCGTCCCAACGGCGGCCCGAGGTTTGCAGCCGCGCCGACTGCACGGTGGGGCGGCCTGCGCTGCGCCGCAGTCGGGCGCTGATTTCGATGTCTTCCATCAGTGGCTGATCGGGGAAGCCCCCCACCCGATCAAACCAGGTACGCCGCACAAAAATGCCCTGATCACCCGTGGCGATGCCGCTGGCTCGCGAGCGGGCATTCATGCACGCCGCCACCATGGGCAGCCAGCGCGACCGGCCTAGCAGTTGCACCTGGAAGTGCCCCCACTCAATCTGAGCGTCAGCGGCCAAGGCGGGCCACGCAGCCACAGCCTGCGGCGGCACCACCGTG
Source organism: Comamonadaceae bacterium (assembly GCA_013297985.1). Taxonomy (GTDB): domain Bacteria; phylum Pseudomonadota; class Gammaproteobacteria; order Burkholderiales; family Burkholderiaceae_C; genus JAAFIY01. Next base: position 16,952 of record JAAFIY010000043.1, read on the forward strand.
TCGGCATGCACAAACCACAGCCACTGCGATTGGGTGGCTGCAGCGCCCGCGTTCATTTGCCGGGCGCGGCCGCGCGCTGCCGGGATCACCTGATCAGCCCCGGATACCGCCAGTGCGGGGGTGCCGTCGCTGCTGCCACCGTCGACCACCACCACTTGGGCACCCCGCTCGCGCAGCGGTGCCAGGGCGTGCAGCGTGGTTTGAATGTGCGCTGCTTCGTTGAGCGCAGGCACCACCACCGCCAAGCTCAGGGCAGCAGCAGCGTGGGCGGGTAAAGGGCGGGTCATTTCAGTGAGTTCGGCGCAGGGGAGCAAAAGGTTACAGCGCCCATGCAACAGTCGGTCAATCCAATCGGCTAACTGCGCTGCTGCGGCGTCTTCACGCCCTAAGTCGCTACTTTTGTTGTAGCGCCTTGGGCTGCGTAGGCCAGTAGGTGAATTCGTCTTCATGCACTTCCAGATCGATTTCTTCCACGCGGCGGCTCAGGCGCTCTTGCACGTCGCGCACGGCTTGGTTGTAGATGCTGGGGCCAATCTCATGCAGCACAAAGTTCAGCAGGCCGCGGGCGGCGATATTGCCCAGCGGGCGCTCAGGCTCGGCCATGTGCTCAGCCAAGTGGGTGGCGAAATAGCGCTGGATGGACTGCACGGCTTGTTCGTGCTGAGGGCGTTCAAGTTCGATGGGCATGCGGAGGTCGTCGGAGTTAGACAGCGGGCGCCAAGGCCAGTCGGATAGCGGCTGCGCGGGCTTGGCTGATGCGTTCGCCCACTTGTGGCCCCCGCAGGCCAAGGGCAGCAGCTTCTTTGGCGATAGGGGCAGTTGCTACAGAAAGTGAAGCATCTAACGCTGTATGGATAAGCGCTGCAGGCCGATAGGACTTGGCAGCCATGGCGGGGTCGGCGCTGAGTGCGTCGCCGGTGCAAGCCAGCAGCAGGTGGCGCATGCGATCGGGCTTGCGCAGGGCGTCGCAGCGCTCCAGCAGGTGCTGAAGGCCTAAAGCGTCCAAGTTGGCACTGTGGTGGACGGCCTGGCGCTCGCGCACCAGCAGCTCAGCCAGCTCGCGGGGGTCGGAGGGCACGCGCAGGCGTTCGCACAGCTGATGCAGCCGTTGGCTACCGGCAGGCTCGGCTAACTCAGCGTCAGCGCCCAGCAGCAAGCAGGCCGCACGCACCACCAATGGCGCATTCAGCGCCTGCGCGGCGTGCAAGAGCTTGGATTGGCGCGGGCTCCAGGGGCGATCAAGCTCCGGCAACACCCGGGCCAGCGCGCCCACATCGCGCAGGAGCTCAAAGGCGCGGGCGGGTTGGGGCTGCATCAAGGCGCGACTGAGCTCGGCCCAGACGCGCTCGGGCACCAGGGCATCCACCTCGCCCTGGCGCACCATCTGGCGCATGAGGTCGGTGGTTTCAGGCGCCACTGCAAACTGTTCAAAGCGTGCGGCAAAGCGTGCCAGCCGCAGGATGCGCACCGGGTCTTCGGCAAAGGCGGGGGTGATGTGGCGCAGCACCTGCGCCTGCAGGTCGGCCAAGCCGGTGTGGGCGTCGATGACGTGCGGCGCCAAGTCAGACTCAAACGCGTGTGCCAGCGGCACGGCCAGGGCGTTGATGGTCAGGTCGCGCCGGCCCAGGTCTTCATGCAGGGTGACGCTGGGGTGAGCATGGAAGGCAAAGCCGTGATAGCCCGCTGCGGTTTTGCGCTCGGTGCGGGCCAGTGCGTATTCCTCGCGAGTCTGCGGGTGCAAGAACACCGGAAAGTCGCGCCCCACCGGCAAATAGCCCGCGTCCAGCATCGCCTGCGGCGTGCTGCCCACCACCACCCAGTCGCGGTCTTGCACCGGCAAGCCCAGCAAGGCATCGCGCACCGCGCCACCCACCATGTAGATCTGCATGGTGGGGGATTGTGGCGGGGTCTAGCGGAGCCCCGCCACGCAGTGCGGGAGCGTGGGGGCCCAAAGAACCCGCCGCCGGGCCGCCCCAAGGCGGGTTGCGCCCCCGGAGCCGAAAGGCGACCCCACGGTCGCGGGGCAGCGACCGACACGCAGTGCGGGAGCGTGGGGGCTCTATGTCAATGCGCCAGGATCTTGTTCAAGAAGTCCTTGGTGCGCGGCTGGCGTGCTTCGGGGTTACCAAAGAACTCTTCTTTGGCGCAGTCTTCCAAAATGCGCCCGCCCACGTCGATGAAGATGACGCGGTTGGCCACCTTGCGGGCAAAGCCCATCTCGTGCGTGACGACCATCATCGTCATGCCTTCTTTGGCCAGCGTCACCATCACGTCGAGCACCTCGCCCACCATTTCGGGGTCTAGCGCGCTGGTGGGTTCGTCAAACAGCATGACGATGGGGTCCATGCTCAGGGCCCGGGCAATCGCCACGCGCTGCTGCTGGCCGCCCGACAACTGTCCCGGAAACTTGTCTTTGTGCGCCATCAGGCCCACGCGGTCGAGCATCTTGAGGCCCCGGGTTTTGGCTTCGTCGGGGCTGCGGTTGAGCACCTTGATTTGCGCAATCGTCAGGTTTTCAGTCACCGACAGATGCGGAAACAGCTCAAAGTGCTGAAACACCATGCCCACGCGGCTGCGCAGCTTGGGCAGATCGGTTTTAGGGTCATGCAGGCCGATGCCGTCCACGCTGATTTGGCCCTTTTGAAAAGGCTCCAGCCCGTTGACGGTTTTGATCAGCGTGGACTTGCCCGAGCCCGAGGGCCCGCACACCACCACCACATCACCTTTGTTGATGCTGACCGAGCAGTTGTTGAGCACCTGCACGGGGCCATACCACTTGGAAACGTCTTTGATTTCAATCACGGCGCAGCCCTTTGCTTAGCGAATGATTTGGGTTTTTTGCTGAATGCGTCGCACCAGCATCGATAAAGAGAAACAGATCACAAAGTAGAAAACGGCCGCCGCCAGGTAAGCCTCAATCGGGCGGCCGTAGTTTTTGCCCGCCACTTCAAAGCCCTTGAGCATGTCGTAGGCGCCGATGGCATACACCAGCGAGGTGTCTTGAAACAAGATGATGGTCTGCGTCAGGAACACCGGCAGCATGTTGCGAAACGCCTGCGGCAACACCACGTAGCGCATGTTTTGGCCGTAGCTAAAACCCACCGCCTGGCCCGCATGGACTTGCCCGCGCGGGATGGACTGAATGCCCGCCCGCACGATCTCGGAGAAGTACGCCGCTTCAAACGCCACGAAGGTGATGACGGCCGATAACTCGGCTCCCAGCGATCGCCCAATGAGGAAAGGGATCAGCAAGAAGAACCACAAGATCACCATCACCAGCGGAATGCTGCGCATGCCGTTGACGTAGATGGTGGCGGGCACATCGAGCCACTTTTTGCCTGACAACCGCATTAGCGCCAGCACAGTGCCCAGCGCCACGCCGCCAATGGTGGCGATGATGGTGAGCTCAATGCTGAACCACAGCCCCTTCAAAACGAAGTTGCTGATGAGGTCCCAGGTGTAGAAGGAGAAGTCAAGATTCATCTCAATGACCTCCACCCAGGCCGCCAGCGGCCACAAAGCCGGGCACGCGCACCCGCTTTTCAATGAAGGCCATCACCCGGTTGATGCTGAAGGCCGAGATGATGTACAGCGTGGTCACCGCCAGATAAATCTCCACCCCGCGCGATGTTTCTTCTTGCGCTTGCATGGCAAACATCGTGAGCTCTGCAATCGACACCGCAAACGCCACCGAGGAGTTTTTAACAATGTTCATCGACTCGCTGGTGAGCGTGGGGATGATGATGCGAAACGCCATGGGCAAGATCACATAGCGGTAGCTTTGGATGGTGGTGAAGCCCACGGCCGACGCGGCGTAGCGCTGCCCACGCGGCAGGGCGCCGATGCCAGCCCGCACCTGCTCAGCAATACGGGCAGAAGTGAAGAACCCCAGCGCAAACACCACCAACACAAAGCCGGGCAGGTCTTTCATGGGGGGAAAGAGCGCGGGCACCACGTGGTACCAAAGAAAGATTTGCACCAAGAGCGGAATATTGCGAAACAGCTCCACCCACACATTGCCCAGCCGCACCAGCCACGGGTTGTCGGGCAGGGTGCGAATGGTGCCCACCAAGCTGCCAAACACCAGCGCCACCACCAAGGCGCAGGCCGCCACGGACAGCGTCCAGCCCCAAGCCGAAAACATCCATTGCAGATAGGTGATTTCGCCTCCGCTGCCAAAGCAGCGGGGGATCACTTCGCTATCGATGGTGTCTTTGCAGAACACCTGCCAGTCCCAGGCCATGGCTCGCCCTCCAGAAAGCGGGGTTATTCAGAACAAAAAAACCCCTTTGTCACCCAGAGGTTCCAAAGGGGCTTTGGGGCTGCGACTAAGGGGTGCAGCCGTCGGCCATTAGCGGCGCGCGTAGCTTTCCATCGGGTTGTCGTTGGGGTTGGCCCAAGCGGCACGGGTGGCCTCTGATGCCGGCAGGTTCAGGCGCATGTTGCGCGGGGGAATCGGCTGCATGAACCATTTGTCATAAAGGCGGGCCAGCTCGCCGGTGCGGATGAGTTCACGCACGGTGTCGTCGGCCACTTTCTTCATGGCGGGGTCATCTTTGCGCACCATGATGGCGATGGGCTCCACGTTGAGCACTTCGCCCACGATGCGGAAATCAGCCGGGGTCTTGGAGTTGGCGATGTTGCCAGCCAAGATTTGGCCGTCCATCACGAACGCGTCAGCGCGGCCCGATTCCAGCAGCAAGAAGCTGTCAGCGTGGTCTTTGCCGAAGACTTCCTTGAAGTCCATGCCACTGGCGCGCTCATGGCGGCGCAGGTGCTGCACGCTGGTGGTGCCAGTGGTGGTGGCCACGTTTTTGCCGTTGAGCTGCGCAATGCCGGTGATGCCGCTGTTGGCCTTGACGGCGATGCGCACGTCTTCCACGAAGGTGGTCACGACAAAGGACACGTCTTTTTGGCGCGTGGCGTTGTTGGTGGTTGAGCCGCACTCAATGTCGATGGTGCCGTTTTGCAGCAGCGGAATGCGGTTTTGCGACGTTACCGGCTGCAGCTTGGTTTCGAGGTTGCGGCCTGCGGCCTTGGCCACGTTGGCAATGATGCGCTCGCAAACCTCGACGTGGTAGCCCGCAAATTTGCCGTCACCCAAAGTGAACGACAAAGCGCCTGAGGATTCGCGCACACCCATCACGATGCTGCCCGAGGCCTTGACCTTGGCAATGGTGTCGGCGTGAGCCAGATTCAAAGTGGCGCCCAGGGCCAGCGCGGCCAGGGCAACAAGGGTTTTCTTCATGCAAGAGCTCCTCAGAGAAATAAACAGGCGCCGAGCCTAAAAGGCCGATAAGCCATCAGGGACGAATGCCGAGTGAGTTGACAAAATTGTAGAGACTGGTTCGACAGGGTTTACACCATGGGCCTGCGCCTGCCGATGTGGCCGATTGAATCAGCGAGCGGCACGCACAAACCATGCCCGCTGAGGTGCAAATGGGGTGGTATGCGCAAAGGCTAGGTGTTGCGAGCGCCACGCATGCGGGCGGGCTGGGTGAGTTTTTCGGGCACCAGCAGGGCCTCCATTTCGGCGCGGCTCATGACGCCCAGCTCTTCGGCCACCACGTCGATGGGCTTGCCAGTGGCAATGGCGGTTTTGGCAATGAGCGCGGCTTTCTCGTAGCCGATGATGGGGTTCAGCGCCGTAACCAGCGTGACCGATTCGCGCACCCGGCGCGCCAGCAGTTCGCGGTTGGGCTCAATGCCCTTCACGCAGTGCTCCAAAAAGGTGCGGCAGGCTTGGGTGAGGTGCTCCACGCTTTTGTACAGGCTCCAGCCCATGATGGGCTCAAAGGCGTTCAATTGCAGTTGCCCGCTTTCTGAGGCCATGGTCACCGTCACGTCGTTGCCGATCACTTCAAACGCCACCTGGTTGACCACTTCCGGAATCACCGGGTTGACCTTGCCCGGCATGATGGATGAGCCCGCCTGGCGCGCGGGCAAGCGAATGTCGCCAAACCCCGCCTGCGGCCCGCTGGACAACAGGCGCAAATCGCTGGCGGTTTTGCTGAGCTTGCTGGCCACCCGTTTCAACACGCCTGACATCTGCACAAAGGCGCCGGTGTCTTGCGTGGCTTCGACCAAATTGACGGCCTTGACCACCGGCACACCGCTTTCTTCGGCCAGATAGCGGCTGGCCAGTTCGGCATAGCCGGGCGGGGCATTGATGCCGGTGCCGATGGCCGTGGCACCCAGGTTGATTTCGCGGATCAGCAAACGCGCTTCAGCCAAGCGCAATTCGTCTTCGCCCAACATCACGGCGTAGGTGCCCAGCTCTTGGCCCAGTGTCATGGGCACCGCGTCTTGCAACTGGGTGCGACCGATCTTGAGCACGTCTGAAAACTCAAGCGCTTTGGCCTCAAAGCCTTGGCGCAGCGCGGCCATGGCCACCAGCAGGCGGTCAATGCTGGTCCAAAGCGCCAGGCGCAGCGCGGTGGGATAGACATCGTTGGTGCTTTGCGATGCGTTGACATGGTCTTGCGGGTGCAGCGTGGCGTAGTCGCCCTTGGGGCGGCCCATGATTTCCAGCGCGGCGTTGGCAATGACTTCGTTGGCGTTCATGTTGGTGGAGGTGCCCGCGCCGCCTTGGATGACGTCCACCACAAACTGCGCGTGCAGGTCACCGGCCAAGATGCGGTCGCATGCGGCGCGGATCACGCGGGTGCGTTCGTCGTCCAGCACGCCCAAATCGTTGTTGGCGCGGGCTGCCGCTTTTTTGACATGGGCCAGCGCCATCACCAAATCACGCATCTTGCTGATGGGCGTGCCGGTGATGGGGAAGTTCTCAAGCGCCCGCGCGGTGTGCACGCCCCAGTAGGCGTCGGCGGGAATGGGCTTGTCGCCCAAAAAGTCGTGCTCGATGCGCACATCGCCCGCCGGATGGGCACTGGCGGTGGCTTGGGAAATGGGTGTGTTCATGGGGGGCGCACTGTAGGCAAGCCGCCGCTGGCGCGCAAATGCTGTTTGGCGCGCGGCTTATGCAAAAAACGCATAGTGCGCTGATTACCCGGCCACTGGCAAGTGGCGCCGCGCTCGCTGGCAAGTGGCGCCGCCCCCCCCTGGGGCCGCTCCCGACGCTGCGCTGGCTAGCGGGGGCCGTTGTCCGCCAGCCAGCTCCACAGCGCCTGGGCGCTGGTCTTGCCACTGCTGGCGGCTTTTTGCCGATAGGCCCGAATTTCCAGCGGCGCCTGCAAGGCCGGGCCCTTGGCGGGCAGCGCGCTCACCAAGCGGCGCCCGCGCAGCTCGCGTCGCACCGCGCTGGCGGGCAAAAACGCAATGCCGTGGCCTTCTACCGCCATGGCTTTGAGGCCTTCGGCCATGTCGGTTTCGTACACCCGCTCCAAGTGCACTTCAGCCGGGTGCAGGCGAATGAGTTCGTCCACCAAGCGGCCCAGATAGGCGCCCGGCGCATAGGCCAAATACGGCAGCGGAGCTTGCGCGCGGCCAGGCAGGCGCATGAGCGGATCGCCATTGGCGTCCGGTCGGCAATAGGGGCCCAGTTCGTCTTGACCCAGCACCACGGTGTCGTAGCGCTCAGCGTCCAGTTGCAGCGGCTGCGCGGGGTGGTGAAAGGCCACCAGCACATCGCAATGGCCTTCAATCAGGCGCATGGCGGCGTCGTGCACGTTTAGCGCAATCAGGCGGCTTTTGACGGGACCAAAACGGTCGCGCACCTGCGACATCCAGCCTGGGAAAAAGGTGAAGGCCAGACTGTGCGGCACGGCGAATTCAATGACGTCTTGTGCGGCAGCTGAATGTGCCCGCAGCATGGCGCGGGTGCTGGCCAGGTTCTGCAACACCTCCAGCGCCTGGGTGCGCAGGGTTTCGCCCGCCGCCGTCAGCCGCGTGGGGTAGGCGCTGCGGTCGACCAAGTCCACCCCGGCCCATACTTCTAGCGCCTGAATGCGACGCGAAAACGCCGGTTGGGTGACATGGCGCAACTGCGCAGACCGGCTAAAGCTGCGGGTTTCCGCCAAGCTGACAAAATCCTCCAACCATTTGGTTTCCATGGCGCAGTGTGCTGGGGTATGAAATGCGGTTTGCTACTATTTTGATAGCTGCTTAGGCCCTATTTAAGGGCGCTACAGGCCAAAACATGTTGCGGTTGTTGTGATGAGCGAGAAAAAGGGCCAATCCATGAAGCGGGTGTTGATTCTGGGCGGCAGTGGCTTTGTCGGTCGTGCATTGTGCGAGGCGCTGGCGCGGCTGCAAGTGAATGTGACGGTGCCCACGCGGCGCGCCGTGAACGGGCGGGCGGTGCAAATGCTGCCCTTGGTGACGGTGCTAGCCGCCGATGTGCATCGCCCTGAAGAGCTGGCGCGCCTGCTACCGGGCCATGACGCCGTGGTGAATTTGGTGGCCATTCTCAATGGCCGCCAAGCCGACTTTGATCGAGCCCATGTGGCTTTGCCCACCGCCTTGGCCAAGGCGTGTTTGGCCGCTGGCGTGCCGCGTTTGGTGCAGGTGAGCGCGCTGGGCGCCGATGCACAAGGCCCTTCGATGTACCAGCGCACCAAGGGCCAAGGCGAGGCCGCTTTGTTGGCCGCAGCAGCCCAGGGCCTGCAGCTCACGCTGCTGCGCCCCAGCGTGATCTTTGGCCGTGACGACCGCTTCATCAACACCTTTGCCGCCTTGTCGGCCCTGCCTGTGCTGCCGCTGGCGGGCGCCAACACCCGTTTTGCACCGGTGGCGGTGAACGATGTGGCCAGCGCCATCGTGCAGTGCCTCAAAGACAACCGCAGCATCGGCCAGACCTACGAGCTGGTGGGCCCTGATGTGTTTTCTTTGCAGCGATTGGTGAGCGTGGTCGCGCAAGCCGTGGGTCACTCACCGCGCATCGTGCCCTTGCCCACATCGGTGGCCTGGGTCCAAGGCGCGGTCATGGAGTTACTGCCGGGTGAACCGCTCATCAGCCGCGACAACGTGGCCTCACTGCAGGTGGACAACGTTGCCAGCGGCAAGCTGCCGGGGCTGCTGGACTTGGGCATCACGGCAACTGCGCTAGCGGCGGCGCTGCCGGGTTGGCTCACGCCCGGCGACCGGGTGGCACGGCTGCTGGACTTGCGGCGCACCGCGGGGCGCTTTTAGGTCCAAGGCCGATGGCGACACCCGACTTGATCCGCGCCATGCCGGTGCTGGACTGCACCGATGTGGCTGCCAGCGTGGCGTTTTACCGCGACCAGTTGGGCTTTGTCGCCCACACCTGGGGCGAGCCGCCGAGCTTTGCCATTGCGAGCCGCGGCACCGTCACCCTGGGGCTGGCGGCCGTGCATGCGGGCGACACCTTGCAGGTCAAGCAAAACTGGGCGGCCTACATCTATGTGGCCGATGCCGACGCGCTGTACGCACAGCTGCTGCAACGCGGCGTGCAGATCCCCGAAGCCCCCACCCTGCAACCCTGGGGTTGCCGTGACTTTGTGCTGCATGACCCCGACGGCCACCTGCTGTGCTTTGGGCAAGACATGGACGGCCGCGCAGGCCTGTAGACGCCGCAGCGTCGCCCCACGCGGCTTGCATCAATCGGCGCTGCGAATCGCATCAATCGCCGCCACGGGCTTGGCTAGGATGCCCATGTGTTCAACGTTCTTTGAAACGGGCGCCCCATGCTGCAGCTGTACATCGGCAACAAAAACTATTCGTCGTGGTCCATGCGGCCTTGGGTGCTGCTGCGCCAAGCAGGTATTGCGTTTGAAGAAGTGATGGTGCGCTTCGATGCCTTCACCCCGCAGTCCAACTTCAAGCAAGCCATTGGGCGGGTGACGCCTGCTGGGCGGGTGCCAGTGCTGGTGCACGACGGCCTGGCGATCTGGGACACCTTGGCCATTGCTGAGTACGCCGCCGAAAACGCCGACGCGCTGCGTGGCAGCGTCGGCGCCCCGCTGTGGCCAATTGACCGCGCTGCGCGGGCCCGTGCGCGCAGCGTTTGCGCCGAAATGCACAGCGGCTTTGCCGCTCTGCGCAGCGCCTGCCCGATGAACATCGAGGCTTACCTGCCCGAAGTGGGCGCCCTGGCGTGGCGCGACAAGCCCGCCGTGGTGGCCGATGTACAGCGCATCGTGGCCATGTGGACCGAGCTGTTGGAGCAACATGGCGGCCCCATGTTGTTTGGCGGCTTTGGCGTGGCCGACGCTTACTACGCCCCGGTTTGCATGCGGCTGCGCACTTACGGGCTGCCAGTGCCCGCGCACATCACGGCCTACATCGATCGGGTGGCGGCGCTGCCCGGTGTGGCCGGGTGGATTGCGGACGGTCTGGCAGAGCAAGAATTTTTGGACTTTGAAGAGCCTTACCGCACCAGCCGCGCCGCCGGCATGGCGCCTTGGGCCAGGGCAGCGTAGCCCCCAAAACGATTCGGCCGGGCGGGGACAATACGGGACATGAACGTCGCTTCCGCCCCCCCTTCCGCCACCCCTGACACCGCCGCCCCAACCCTGCGCCTCAGCCGCCCAGACGACTGGCATCTCCACCTGCGCGACGGCGCGGCGCTGGCCAGTGTGGTGGCCCACACCGCACGCCAGTTTGGGCGCGCCATCGTCATGCCCAACCTGAAGCCGCCGGTCACCACGGCGGCGGCGGCGGTGGCTTATCGCCAGCGCATCATGGCGGCGCTGGCGCAGTCAGTGGCCCCCGGCCAGAGCGGTGCTGACTTTCAGCCACTGATGACGCTGTACCTGACTGACCGCCTGCCGCCAGACGAAATCCGCCGTGCCAAAGACGCGGGCGTGGTGGCGTGCAAGCTCTACCCGGCGGGTGCCACCACCAACAGCGACGCAGGCGTTACCGATCTGCGCCACATCGACGCCACGCTAGAGGCCATGGCCCGCGAGGGCCTGCTGCTCTTGGTGCACGGCGAAGTCACCGACAGCGAAATTGACCTGTTTGACCGCGAAGCCGTCTTTATTGAACGCCACCTGATTCCTCTGCGCCAGCGTCACCCGGGCTTGAAGATCGTGTTTGAGCACATCACCACCAAAGAAGCCGCCCAATACGTGACCGAAGCAGGCCCGCTGACCGCAGCCACCATCACGGCCCACCACCTGCTGTACAACCGCAACGCGATTTTTTTGGGTGGCATTCGGCCCCACTACTACTGCTTGCCGGTGCTCAAGCGCGAAGAGCACCGCCGTGCCTTGGTGGCGGCGGCCACCAGCGGATCGCCCCAGTTCTTTTTGGGCACCGACAGCGCGCCGCACCCCGCGCATTTAAAAGAGCACGCCAGTGGTTGCGCGGGCTGCTACACCGCGCTCAATGCGCTAGAGCTGTACACCGAAGCCTTTGAAGACGCCGGGGCCTTGCACCAGCTAGAAGGCTTTGCCAGCCACCACGGCGCTGACTTTTACGGCCTGCCGCGCAACAGCGGCCACGTCACCCTGCAGCGCACCGCGCAAACCGTGCCCGACAGCCTGCCCTTTGGCGCACAAGCCGAAGTCAAACCCCTGCGCGCGGGCGAAACCCTGCGCTGGAGCCAACTGAATTGAAGCGCCCCGGGCCGCCCTGGCCCGATGCCTTGGTGGCTTTGGATTGGTCGCAGCCGTGGTTGCGGCCCTTTGCACCCCACGGGCCGCAGGTGGTTGAAGCGGCCTTGCAGGCCCACCGACGCGGGGACTCAATGGCAGCGGCGCTCAATTCGGCACTACAACCCGCCACTTGGCCATTTGCTATTGAATTTGTAGCTGATTCCGCTTTAGAAATGGGCGAAACAGCCGGTTTTGGCTTAAACCATGGCGCAGCCGCAGTTGCCGCCAACCCCCATCGGCTGGGCTACGAGGCACAGGTGCACCAACGCCGCCAAGTGCCGCTGCGCGATGGCTTGCACGACTTTTTCAACGCCCTCATTTGGTGGCGCTGGCCGCGCTTGAAAGCGCAGCTCAATGCCCTGCACGTGCAGCACGACGCGGGCCCACAGCGGCCGAGGGGTGCGGTGCGCGACGCGCTCACGCTGCTGGACGAAAACGGCGCGGTGGTGCTGGGCCCCGAGGGGGTGCGGGCCGAGTTGCACCGCCTGCAGGCTCAGCGCGATTGGCTGGGACTTCTGTGGGACCGCCGAGCGCTGTGGGCCCATGCACAAGTGCAGGTGCTGGGCCACGCGTTGCTTGAGCAGCTGTGTACCGAACCGCGGCTGAATCTCATCGCGCACGTCTGGTGGCCCGCGCTGCCCAGAGCTGCCGATGGGCCCGCCGACACGGGCCTGGCGCAGGCTGCAGCCACCCAAACCTGGGCGCCCAAGCCTTTCGTGCCGCTGCCGGTGCGTGGCTTGCCGAGCTGGTCTGTCCAGGCTGAGCAGCGCGACTTTTACCTGCGGCACGACATTTTTCGCCCCGCTCCCGCCAGCGCTGACCCTAGGCCATAACCCCGCGGGCCATGGCTTCTCGCTTGAACTGCCGCAATGGCCCCTTATATTCACCTCGCCGCCGTGTTTGTTTGGCCTTTGCTTGTCTGACCGGCGTTTTCGCAACAGAGGAATGCACATGAAACGAATTGCCTTGTTCGTCTTGACCAACTTGGCCGTGGTGGTGGTGCTGGGAATTGCAGCCAGCCTGCTGGGGGTCAACCGCTTTTTGACGCCTAACGGCCTGAACCTGGGCGCGCTGCTCGGCTTTGCGCTGCTGATGGGTTTTGGCGGCGCGATCATTTCGCTGTTGATTAGCAAGCCCATGGCCAAATGGACCAGCAAGGTCAAGGTCATCAACAACCCCAGCAACGCAGATGAGGCCTGGATTGTGGAAACCGTGCGCCGGTTTGCCGACAAAGCGGGCATCGGCATGCCTGAGGTGGGCATTTACGAAGGCGAGCCCAACGCCTTTGCCACCGGCGCCTTCAAAAATAACGCCTTGGTGGCCGTATCCACTGGCCTACTCGAAGGCATGACCCGCGAAGAGGTCGAAGCCGTCATCGGCCACGAGGTGGCGCACATTGCCAATGGCGACATGGTCACCATGACGCTCATCCAAGGCGTGATGAACACCTTTGTGGTGTTCATCAGCCGCGTGGTGGGCTACTTTGTCGACAAGGTGGTGCTGCGCAACACCAACGACGGCCCCGGCATTGGCTACTACGTCACCACCATCGTGATGGACATCGTGTTGGGTGTGCTGGCTGCGGTCATCGTGGCCTGGTTCAGCCGTCAGCGTGAGTTTCGCGCTGATGCGGGCGCGGCCGAGCTCATGGGCCGCAAGCAGCCCATGATGAACGCCTTGGCCCGCCTGGGCGGCATGGTGCCTGGCGAGTTGCCCAAGAGCGTGGCGGCCATGGGCATTGCGGGGGGCATTGGCAAGTTTTTCTCGACCCACCCACCCATTGAAGAGCGCATCGCGCGCTTACAAAACGGCCAACAGCAATAAGCCCGGCGGCCTGTGTGCCGCAGCGGACTCACACCAAGCCGCCCGTGGTTGCAAGACCCGGGCGGTTTTGTTTTGGGCTGGTGCCAAAAGGGCCGCACCGGATAATCCACGCCGTGAAGCACGCCAGACCGTCGCTGGTGCATGCCTTTTGACTGGCCGCAAGGCCGGGCGAAAGGTCGGTCGCAAGACCGGGCTGAAAGGCCGCACTGGAGGAACGTCCGGACTGCACAGGGCAGCGCAGGAGTTAACGACTCTCCACCGCAAGGTGAGGATCAGAGCAACAGAGACGAGCCGATTCAGTTCGGGTGAAACGGGCAATCTCTGCGCGCAGCAATACCGAATAGGCCAGCGTTGATGTGTGTCCCGCGGAGCTGGCGGGTGGGTAGCACCGAGCCGTGTGGGCGACCACCGGCCCAGATGAATGGCGGTCACGCAGGCGGCAGGGCAACCGGCCGCTTGTGCACAGAATCCGGCGTATCGGCGCGCTTCACACTTTTTCTT